>NZ_JBFSPI010000028.1:0-17753 GCF_041464685.1 Vibrio sp. 10N.237.312.B06 | reverse complement strand
AATCGAACAGCAGGTTAGCGAGCAACAGCACCACCAAGATCTAGTTGGGTCGGCCACGTGGTAATCGTGTTACCACCTAGGTAGATATTGCCTTTGACCGTCATGGTATCGGGAAATTCTGTAATTGCAGATCCGCCAATATATAAATCGCCATCAACCACTATCCCGTTTGGCAGCTCGGTTAAAGGAGTACGGATCACGCTTAGGTCTCCTTTCACTCTAAAGCCGTTGGGAAGCCATATTAGGGGGGTATCTGTGAGGTTGATGAATCCACCCACTCTCACACCTCTTGGCCAACGGGTAATCTTACTTCCTATCAAGTCGGCGTAGCCTTTTATTTTTACGCCCGATGGAACTCGGGCTAGTAGGCTGTTACCGCCTTTAAGGCTTCCGTTAACTTCCAACCCTTTGGGAAGGCGAGTGATTGCGGTGTTTTCTATATTTAAATTGCCATCGACGACCAATCCTGTCGGTAGTGATGTATAGGGCTTATTTCGTAAATATAAGTTTCCGTAATTATCCAGATGGTTCAATATTTGATACTGATCGAGTGGTTCTGCAGTCACATTTGTTATGGTTAAAGAACCAATAATAAGTACGATTATTCGGAGCATAACAAGCTTCTTATTACGATAGACGTTAACACTATAATGAAAAAATTATTCTCGCATAGTGTTTTACTCATTTGTTGGTCGGTAAAAAAGAATAGAACACAATGAAAGGCGAATCTGTGATTGAAATAAAGCGTCAAATTCTAAAAGGCTTTGTGATTGTAACTTCTGTATTTTGTTCAGCATCAGCGAATGCTAATAAAATAATATCAACGCCCGCTAAGGCTGCAGTCGTCGTCACTCAGAGTGGTTCACAGCAACGAGTTTGTTATTATGATGATAAGGCCTATAGCCTAGGTGCGGTCGTTGAAGTTTCAGGGGTGTTGATTCGATGTGGTGCCGAAAACGATTTTGAGACCAATGGTGCTTTAGGCTGGATTGAGATTATAAAAAAAGACGAGAAATAAACTCGTCTTTCATTGATATGAGAGTTAGCGCTTATATTAACGTGCTAGAGAGCGAGTCTTAAGTTCGAAAATAATCTTCTCAGCGCTGACTTCAAACTTAAAGCGAGCATTTAATTCTGTGCTTTCTTCTGTCAGTTCTGACGCTTCAAACTCAACGTTGCTAGACACTTGTTTAGCAAGCTCAACGTACTTAGCAAACTCAGTTTCAATGAGTGCTTTAGAGTTACCGTAAACCGTTACTTCGGCAACATCGTCGCCTTCTTTAATGATAAACCCGATTTCACCTGCGCAGCCGCAAGCCTCACATACATCATTGTTACCAATATCTTGGCTCATAAATAATCCTCTTACAAAGTCTGCGGTTATTCTAGCGAGCAATTTGAACTGTATCTACAAAAATCAAAATCTTTGAACTAAATTTTCACTAGTATGCTATGCTGTTTGATAGGATATTTAATGAATATGTATATTCGCGACGATAAATATGTATGTGATTAATATCACGTTTTCCTGAAGAGGTACGTTATTTATTTGTCAGAATATCATTCACTTAGTTGCGTCAGGATTGATTTTATAAGAGTATCTATCGCTTGACAGTTATTTATACAATGAATTTTTCGTTGGGTATTTCATATTCTAAGTAGTTATTTAAACTTATCGACTTAGGATTGTAAGGTGATTTTCGAAGAATAATTAAACAAAGTGCCCAAAGAGGCAACACTGTAAAATTGTTCGTACAAAGTATTTGTGGGTATTTAATGGAAATACTTGCGAAAAAATACCTTGCTCACATAATGCTGATAACGATTTTCATTCTGACTTCATTCGGTTGAGTTAGATGGATTTACAAAGAGAAGAACCTGAATATGCCAAAGCGTAGTAAAGAAGATACAGAAATCACGATCCAGAAGATCATGGATGCCGTTGTAGACCAACTATTGAGATTGGGTTACGACAAAATGTCATACACGACGTTGAGTCAACAAACAGGCGTTTCTCGTACAGGTATAAGTCATCACTTTCCAAAGAAAACGGATTTTACTGCTGCCCTAGACGGTCGTATTTTCAAGATGTTTATGGAACACATTGACTTTGAAAATGGCCTTGATGCATTTTCGGCTAGCTGGGTTGCAGCACTTGAAGATGCTGAGTTCCTAGCGATCTTACGTTTACTTTTCCATCATATCGTTACAGCTGAGAATGCACATGAGTTCGCGGCAAACGGTATCGACCGCTTGTACAAGCTAACTGAAACTCAGTTTGGTGATGCTAGTGGTAAAGAACTAGAGTGGTTGATTGGTAAGTCATTGATTCATATGAGCCAATAATCAACACGCAATGAAAGAAGCTCCTGAGGGGGCTTTTTTTGTACCTGTAGTTTCACTTTTCTTTCTTTGTTCCTCTAGCTCTCACACCGTTGTCGTTATCTTGTCTTTGTGCTGAATAAAGTTATTTCTTTTCTTTTTAGATATTTAGGGTTTCGCCTGCATCTTTCTGAGTAACTAAAAGCTTACTAACATTAACTGATGGTGTTTATTTCTAGAGCCTCAAACGCTCAAGGTGAGCCGTTTTAAGGGGTATTGCCATGGTAGCTAACAAAATTGATTTTAAGGCGAGAGGGGGGCTGTGAGACAATAAAAAGCCTCGAAGAAATCGAGGCGGTGAATGGTGTGGTTGTTAGAGAAAGCGAATACTCAAAACGAACCTGTTCTTAATCGAGCTTATTGTGCGGGATGAACCTGGGGGAAGTTCATGGTTGGGTGCTTTTCTACAATACTTATGTAGCCGTACACATCTTCAATCATCGAAGGCTTAAGTGCTTCCCAAGGGCTGCCATCGCAAACTAAGTTTCCCTCTTTCAAAACTATCAATCGATCTGAGTATTGAGCGGCTAGGTTTAAGTCATGTAAAACTACGATAACCGCGGCATTGTGGTTGTCGGCTAACTCTCTCGCGATCTTTAACGTGTTGTGCTGATGGGCAAGATCCAGTGCTGATGTGGGTTCATCAAGCATCAAGATACATTGGTCACCAGAATAGTGAAGTTGGGTTAGCACTCGAGCCAAGTGAACACGCTGTTTTTCACCGCCAGATAGAGAAGGGTAGAGCCTTTTGCTTAGGTGAGATACATCGGCAACATCCATTTTCTGGCTAGCTATGCTAGTGAGCTTCTTGTTGGACTCTTGCAACGGGATACCACCAAGCTCGACAACTTCGTGTGCCAGAAAAGGGAAGGTCAACGTACTATGTTGAGGAAGCATCGCCAAGTGCTTAGCCAACTTTTGAGAAGACCACTTGTCTTTGGTGTGTCCAAAATACTGAATATCACCAGTGCTCGATATCTCCTGACATAAAGCTTTGAGCAGCGTACTTTTTCCTGCGCCGTTTGGTCCAAGTAGTGTGGTTACCTTTCCTGCTTCAATCTCAATAGAAACGCCATCTAAAATCACTTTGTTGCCGAACTTCACTTCGATGTCGGTTGCTTTTAACGCTGCAGGAAACATTAAAGGATTCTCCCTTTCTGTTGAAATAGTAGATACAAGAAAAATGGAGCGCCGATGATTGCAGTGACAATACCAACTGGCAATTCAGCTGGAGCCAGTGCCACGCGTGAGGCCATGTCTGCAGCTGTTAATAGTAACGCGCCTAACACTGCTGATAGTGGCAACAGAATTCGGTGGTCAGGGCCAGCCAACATACGACCTAAATGAGGAATAACCAGTCCGATGAAGCCAATCATGCCAGACAAGCTAACCGTGATACCAACGCCTGCGGCAGTCAGTAGAATGAGCTTTCGCTTGAGTTTCTGTACTGGAATGCCAAGGTGTTGCGCTTCTGACTCGCCCAGTAATAGAGCATTCAGTGACATTGCTTGGCGGTAGAAAACAACAAACAACCCAACGAGCGTGACAGCAGCCAGTACAATGCCGGACCACTTAGCCCCCGCCAAAGACCCCATCGACCACAATGAAAGATCACGCAGCATTTGGTCATCAGCAATGAAGTTTAAGAAGCCAATACCTGCGCCTGACAATGCACTGATCGCAACACCCGCTAATAACATGATGGTCACCGAGGTACCGAATTTTCCCGTACCTAGCTTATAAACTAGCAGGGTGGTTAAAGCGCCACCTAAAAAGGCAAATACAGGTACGGCCGCAAAGTTCATGAAAGCAGGGTATTGCAATGAAAGTTCAGAGAAAAGAACAATAGCCAACGCCGCGCCTAATGCAGCTCCGGCAGAGACACCTATGATCCCAGGTTCCGCAAGCGGGTTTCGAAACAGCCCCTGCATGACGGCACCACATAATGCGAGAATCGCGCCGATTAGCATACATAAGATGGTTCTCGGTAAGCGGATCTCTTGAATCACCAAATTGATGTGGGGAGCTAAGTCATTGCTGGGTTGGAATAGGCTGGCTGCGCTGTCAGCTAAGCTTATGTCCATAGGCCCAACGGTGACCGAGTACAGCGCGGTTAAGACTAGGATGGCGCCAAAGCCTAACATCGATGTTTTTAGTGGGACGGATCGTAACAACATAAAGAACCTCAATGTCTATCACTAGCTTCAATCCTCGTAATCGACTTTGCGAAAGCGACGCGGTAATGAGGATTGAGCAAGTAACAGTAAAAATAGGGTAGTGAGTTATAGCGGGTAGATAAGTTATAACGGGTAGATAAGTGCGTTTAATCGCTTCGCTTCAGAAAGGCTTTCAAGACCAAGCCCTCCAACTAGAGCGCTGCCCTTTACGGTAATGATTTGCTTGTTCATGCCTGCTGGCGTTGCCGCTAGCATAGGTAACGATTTAAGAATGGCATCAGCGCCGCCCATTTTCTGGTAGCTACGGCCACTGACTAAAATCACATCTGGTTGCATTTCTACCAGTGATTCCATCGATAATGGCTTGTATGGCGTTAGGCTTTGAGCCGCAGGGTTAACACCGCCAGCCAGTTCAATGATCGCGTTGGGTGATGTTTCACTGCCAGCAACATTTGCAGGACGACCTTCGTGCAGTAATAGGAACAGAACTTTCTTTGCTTCATTGCTTGGTATTTGATTGGCTTTTAGTGCCACGATTTTTTGATTCACTTCGGCTTTCACTTGCTGTGAGTGAGCTTCGGTATGCGTTATCTTAGCTATTTGGTCGATTCGCTTTAGTAGCCCTTCAACGTTTGCTTCGGTGTTAACGATCTCGACATCGATACCCACAGATTTTAATTGAGAAATGGCGTTGTCTGGCCCCATCTCATCTGAGCCAATCAGTGTTGTTGGCGACAAGGCAATCAACCCTTCGGCAGAAAGGTTTCTGTGATAACCAATCTTTGGAAGCTTTTTTGATTGAGGTAAGTGACTGGTCACATCAATTGCTATCAACTGCTCTTCAGCACCCAGAGCAAGAACTAATTCGGTAACGGCGCTGCCAGCACTGATGATTCTAAGTTGTTTTACGTCGTCAGCATTGGCGATAGGTGCAGCAAGTACCAACCCCATAGCGGCGATTGCGAGTAAATGTTTGTTGTTCTTTAATTTATTGAGCACTTTTAAGTCTTTCATAATAATGTATTTGTACTTTCTTTTGATGGAGAGTAATCGCGAAGATGCTTTGTGATCAGCCTGTCCGCATGTTGAGTTTGAATCGATAGAGAGCTGGCTTTGGTTATTTGGTCTTATCAATAAAGAGTCCAATCTCATAAAAGGTGCTAGGTCTCATGAAAATTTAAGAGTCGTTCTAGCCTTCCTCCGTGAGTAATTGGGTTGCTGGAATACCGTTTTCTTGTAAGAACGACAACAACTTCACTAAGTTCTCAACGTTAGCTGCTTTATCGGCGCCAATGATGATCGGTTTCTTATCCGATGTGCCTGTTTCTTCTAACAGTGCGATCTTGAAGTTTTCCCAGTCGATGTACTCTTGGCCGTTGATCGCCCAGTAAGGTTCGTGATCTAAGATATTGACGCTAATCGAATCTTTATGAACTTCAGAAACGTTTTTAATATCAGAACTCGGAAGCTCCACTTCTAATGACTCCAACTTCACTGATGCTGTCAGTAGAAGGAAAACCATCACGATAAATATAATGTCCAGTAAGGGTGTTAAATCCGGAACTAAGCTCTGTGTTTGAGATGAGTGGGGCGTTTTAATCATGCTTGGCTCACATCACCGATAGAGGCTTTGCTGACAGGAGTCCCTTGAGTGTCGCCAGACTGACTGGTTTGAATTGACATGCCTTCTAGCCAAACATTCACATAATTCAGAGTGTGTTCTAACTGAGCTAGCACTCGATCGGCCCATAACCCGAGTAGTTGAGCTCCTGAAATCGCAGGAAGCGCAATCATCAAACCCGCAGCAGTGGTTCTCATTGCTAATCCAAGACCGTCTGCCAAATCATTAGGCGTGATGCTGCCTGTTGTAGCGGCAACGCCTTTAAACATCTCAATAAGCCCAAGTACTGTGCCAAGCAGGCCAATTAGCGGGCTGATGACGCCGATCAAGCCAAGCAGTCTTAAACCTGCATGAAGCTGGTGGCGTTTCTCTTGTAGCCAAATTCCTGCTGCATCTTCACGTAAACCTTTTGAGAAAGAGTGGTGAGCAAGCAGCATCGACACGCCCTTGTACAGCAGAGGTCGTTTACCAGAAATAGATTGTGCTAATGCTTCGATTTCTTTGCTATTGGTTGGTGAAATCTGATTGAGCTCACGACGAATAGCGCGTTTGCCAACCCCAATGCTTAGCATGACTTGGAAGATACGCTCTGCGATGATCATTGCTGTTAATGCTGAACAGATTAGAAGAGGCCATGTCATTAGGCCAAGTTGATCTTGTAAGTAACTGATTTGTTGCATGGTTAATCCAACTTAAAACGAACAGGTATTTGCACACGGTGAGCAATTGCTCGACCATTTACAGTATGAGGTGAGAACTTCCATTTCTTAATGGCTTTCAAGGCAGCGTTGTCGAGCATTAGTGCGCCTGATGAGTTGACTAATGCCTGTTTAATTTGTTTTCCTTCAGCATCTAACCAGATCTCATAAGTTGCGACACCTTCAACGCCTCGGCGCCTTGCTTGGCGTGGGTAGCTTGGTGGTGTTGGACGAGCTGAAAAAGAGGGCCTAGTGATTAACACCGGCTCTTGGTTAGATACGCCTTGATTAACTTGTCGAGGTTGGTTGGCGGACTCGTCCATATTTTTATCGACTTTTTTGTCGGCCAGCTTTTCTGGTTGAGTCACCGGTTTTTTTTGAATCGGCTTTTTCTCGGCTGTCTTCTCCACAACCTTTTTCTCTACTTTCTTGGGCTGAGGTTTATTGGTGATCGCTTTGTTCTTTGGTGCAGGTTTAGCTTGCTTTGGCTCTACTGCTTTCGGTTCGACAGGTTTAGGTTCTGGGTGTGAGACCGTTTCCTTGATTGGCTCAGGCTCAACTGGCTCTGTAACGGTTTTTTTCTGAGCTTGTGAGGGAACGCTTTTTGGAGTGAAGTTGATCGATACCGTGTTCGATTGGCTACCTGCAGGCATTGCAAAGACTTTGGATTCTTGAGCGACAAATAACATCGCCGCATGAATCACTAACGATGCACCGCCTGCAATAACATATCTAGGTACGTTCACATTCAATCCTTCACCAAATCTAAAATATGTATCGGATTATTGCTTAGAATCTAAATAAGATCAATTATCAATTGCATTATCATTTGCGTCTATTTATGATTCTCTCAGTTTTAGCAAACAGTCTTCCAGGCTTTGCTATATAAGTGTTTAGAGAGATTATATGAGCGTTGATATACATAAGTTTGACGAATCAATTCTGGGCGTTTCTAGCCCAGACCCACTTCGTTTTGCATTTGCCAAAAAGCAATCTGCACATGCTGGGGGAAGCTCAATCCCGGTCGACCCGAGCAAGAAATTGGAAATCTTTGATGAATTGATGCTGAGTGAAGGAAAGAAACAGGATAAACGTTGTTTGTATATCCATATTCCTTTTTGTCGCGTGCGTTGTACGTTCTGCAATTTCTTCCAAAATGCCGCAAGCCGTAAATTAGTGGATGAGTATTTTGATGCACTGATGGTTGAGCTAATGCAAAAAGCCAAAACCTCTTGGGCTCAGTCTGGACTATTTCACGCCGTCTATATTGGTGGTGGAACACCCACCGATTTATCTCCTCTACAAGTTGAGCTGTTAGGTAAGGCTATTCGTCAACACTTCCCATTAGCGAACGATGTGGAAATGACCTTAGAAGGGCGGATTAATCGATTTGGCGACGAGATGTTTGCTCGTTCGCTGGAAGGTGGCTTCAATCGTTTCTCATTCGGTATTCAAAGTTTCAATACTCAAGTTCGACGCAGTGCTAAGCGCTTGGATGACCGAGAAGTTGTGTTGGAACGTATCAGTTCACTGAGTCGCACTGAACAAGCGCCTATCGTTCTTGATTTGCTATACGGGTTGCCACACCAGTCTATGGAAGTATTTCAACAAGATTTAGAAGACTACATGTCGACTGGCGCACACGGTATTGACCTCTACCAACTGATAGTTTCGGGCAACGCGCCTATGCTTAATCTTGTTGAGAAAGGAAAAATCCCACCACCTGCTAATACGCCAGATAAGGCGAGTATGTACTTGGCGGGCGTTGAGTTCATGGCAAAGCACAAGGTTAAGCAACTGAGCGTGAATCACTGGACTCGTGATAACCGCGAACGCAGCATTTACAACAGCTTAGCGAAAACTTATGCCGAAGTTCTACCCATTGGTTGTGGCGCTGGTGGCAACATCGGTGGTCATGGTGTGATGCAACATCGAACTTTAGACAGCTACATGGAGTCTATAAAGCAAGGTCAATTGCCAATAGCCATGATGACCAAGCAAAGCTCACTAGAGCCAACCTTCTCTTCATTGAAAGCCGGTTTTGATTATGGTGTTGTAAGAAGAAGTACGTTGCCGAGTTTTATGGGGCAAGACACGTTTGACTACCTGAAGCCTCTGTTTTCACATTGGGAAAAGAATGGCCTAGTTGATCTTTCGGAAGATTACCTGAGCCTGACTATAGCTGGCAGTTTCTGGGCGGTAAGCCTTGCACAGAGTGTGATTCAAGTGCTTAACACTGAATATCAGACCTTGCACCCAGCACCAACTGCCTCTGGCTTGGGTGCTAACCCGCATGCAAGTTTGAAGCACGCTTAGTCTCGAATTTTTAATTCATAACTTACTTGTTTATACGGAAATCTATTCAATGACAGATACAACATTAGCAATGACAGAAACTTTAGAACAACGTGTCGCACGCATTCTAGAAGAAGAACCAAAACTGCTTCCTACTGCGATTGCTGAGAAGCTAGGTGTTTCAGAGGTTGAAGTAGTGGCTGCTTTTCCTGGAGACATGGCGGTGATGTTAGATGGCAGCCGTGCTCAAGATATTCTAGAAGGTTTGGTTGGTTGGGGCCCAGTGACCACAATTATGCATTCATTTGGCTCAATCTTCGAAGTAAAGGCGCCGTTCCCTAAAGGCAAAGTAGCGCGTGGTTACTACAATCTGATGGGTAAAGAAGGCGAGCAGCATGGCCACTTAAAACTGGATAACATCAAACATATTGGTTTGGTGAGCAAGGCGTTCATGGGGCGTGAAAGTCATTACTTCGGTTTCTTCAGTGAAACAGGCGAAAACATTTTTAAGATTTACCTAGGTCGCAATGAAAAGCGAGAGCTGATTGTCGACCAAGTTGAACGCTTCAAAGCACTAAAAGAACGAGCTTAAGTACAGTCAACATCAAGCTTAAATAAGATTGCCAGCTAGCTTAAAGAAAATATGAATGCTCGAGGTCCACTTAATTTACTAATGAACGCTCAACCTCGGGTAAAAATAATAAATAAGAGAAAGTGAAGAAAGGAATTATCGATGGAACAACAAGTAAAACAAGAACGCCTACAAGGTCGCCTAGGTCCAGAAATCAAAGAGTTTCGCCAAGAGCGCCGTACTCTTCAACTTGCAACAGTTGATCAAGACGGTCGCCCGAACGTAAGTTACGCGCCTTTCGTACAGAACCAAGAAGGTTACTTTGTTCTAATTTCTGACGTTGCTCGTCATGCTCGTAACTTAAAAGCGAACCCACAAGTCTCTTTGATGATGATCGAAGATGAAGAGAGCTCTAAGCAGCTTTATGCACGTAAGCGTCTAACCTTTGATGCACAAGCAAGTGTTGTAGAGCGTGAAACGGAGCTTTGGACTCAAGTTATTGGCCAGATGCAAGAACGTTTTGGTGAGATTATTGATGGTTTAAGCCAACTTCAAGATTTTTCTCTATTCAACCTTAAAGCAGAGAATGGCCTGTTCGTAAAAGGTTTCGGTCAGGCATACCAAGTATCTGGCGACGACTTAGTGGATTTCGTTCACCTGCAAGAAGGTCACAAAAAAGTGTCTAACGAGTAAGCTCGTTTAACGGATTACTTTAGGAGCCCTCTAATGTGAGGGCTTTTTTGTGTCTAAGCAGTCATAGCCGCGTCGTTTAGGACTTTCGCTCCGCGCAACATGGCTTCGATTAATTCGCCTGCATTGAATTTCTCTAGCGCTTCATGTGCTCCCACCTGATTGGCTCGGTCAACACATATCTCACTGGATAGTGAAGTATGTAAAATACAGTAGGCATGACTGAGTGCGCTGTCGTTTTGTACTTCAAATGCAAGTTCATAGCCATCGAGCCCGGGCATCTCGATATCACTCACGAGAAGATCAATTGCAGTGCCTTTGCTTGCTTCACGGCGCATCAGGTCAATCGCATCTAAACCGTTGTTACAAATGCTATAAGGGATGTTGATGCTGTCTAAGGCATCAGACAGCTGCTTTCGTGCAATCAAAGAGTCATCAACCAGTAGAATATTCAGCGCTTTTAGGCGTTCTCTTTCGACATCAGTCAGCATCGGAATATGTGCGTTTTCATAAGCAGGGTAAATCTTAGAAAGTAATAACTCTACGTCGAGCATCTGCACGATACGATCTTCAAAACGTGTAATGCCGGTAACAAACACATTGGTTCCTACACTTGCGGGTGGCGACTCAATACTCTTCCAGTCACATTCAATGATTTTATCAATCGAACGAACCAAGAATGCTACAACGGTTCTTAAGCAATCTGTCACGATGAGCACACAGTCTTGGTATTCCGTCGGTGTGATCGGCCGAAACCCAATAGCTGCGGACATATCAATAACTGGAACCGTAAGATCGCGAATCGTGATGGTACCAATCACATGGTGATGAGAGTAAGGGATTTGGGTCATTGGCTGGAAAGGAACGATTTCTCTGACCTTAAGCGTGCCTATCGCAAAACTTTGAGTGAGGGATAACTTGAACATCAGCATTCCCTGTGACTGACTCGCTTTACTTATCGGTTTGGCCATAAGTGGCTCCTACTTAATACGCGCTTAATCTATAAGGATTAATTTAAAGGGAAATGGCATCCGCAGCAAGTCACTATGCGGTTTTTAAAGATCTTTAAGGGGGTTGTTTTCGGTTATAGAGTGAAGAATGATGATTCTTGGGTTAAAATCACGCTAAACGCAGGCGTTTGATGGACTTTTGTCGACAAGTCGTTAGCCGTAAGCTGAATTACAACAGTCAGTACTCTGATGAATTCTACGTAATCATCACAAATAAACTGACCGCAACAAACTGAGAATTATCATGGCAAGAACAGCAGCAGCGCTTCATATATTGGTGAAGCATAAAGAATTAGCAGAAGACATCATGACGCAGCTTAAAAAGGGCGCTAAATTTCAAACGCTAGCGAAGAAGCATTCAACCTGTCCATCTGGTAAAAAGGGCGGCGACCTAGGCGAGTTCAAAAAAGGTCAAATGGTGCCTCAGTTTGATAAGGTTTGTTTCTCTGGCGAGACGCTTGTACCACACCTGGTAAAAACAAAATTTGGCTGGCACGTAGTGAAGGTTCTTTACCGAACTTAGTTATTAATATGTGTTAGATTGAATAAAAGGAGCGTAGATACGCTCCTTTTTTGTCATTTTTGGGCGCATTTAAAAACATTGTGGCTGAGTGTTCATCCAGGACGCTATGCGATAATTGGCGCTACGCCCTCAACTATCCACCTTGACTAATCGGTGGGAGGAGGAGGGGTTTTAATGAGTAACTCATATAATAAACACCATTCTTAAGGAAATTTATGCAGCTTTGCCTTTAAGCCTTTGTATTTATCTAGAAAGCTGTAAACGAGTTTGGTAGGAGAACAACATGGAGAGTTCAGCTATGTTAAGCACCCCAGCGACAGATGTTATATTGCATGCTTTTGACTGGTGCTACGCTGACGTAATGAAGAACGCCCCTCTGATTCAAGAGTTGGGTTATAAATCTGTTTTAGTCTCGCCGGCAATGAAGTCGTTACGCGGCCCTAAAGGTTGCGACCGTGATTCTGGCACCCAATGGTGGCAGCGCTATCAACCCCAAGATTATCGTGTGATTGATAATCAGCTAGGTGATACGCAAGACTTCACTGCAATGGTGAACACGTTAAAGCAACATGGGCTTCGTACCTATGTGGACGTTGTGTTTAACCACATGGCTAACGAGTCGAGTATTCGCGGTGATTTGACGTATCCAAATCAACAAGACATGGCGTCTTACCAACAAGATTCTGAGTATTACGAATCCGTTCGTTTGTTTGGTGATCTTTCTAAACCTTTGTTTGATGAGAACGACTTTGTCGAAGCGTTTGGTATCAAGAACTGGAAAGACACTTGGGAGGTGCAAAACGGACGTATTACTGGTGGAGCAAGCGACCCAGGCCTGCCAACGCTTATAGACAACGATAATGTGGTTGCGCAGCAGAGAGCTTACCTAAAAGCCTTGAAAGTGATTGGTGTGAAAGGGTTTCGCATCGATGCAGCGAAACACATGACACTGTCACATCTACGTAAGGTTTGGACCGATGATATCTGTGAAGAGATGCATATTTTTGGCGAGATCATTACTGACGGTGGTGCGACTAAAGAAGAGTACGAACTGTTCCTTGAGCCTTACCTTAAACACACTCGTTTAGGGGCGTATGATTTTCCGCTGTTCAATACCATTTTCAAAGCTTTTGAAGAGCAGGGCAGCTTTAAATCTCTAATCAACCCTTACTGTTTTGGTCAAGCTCTGTCGAACATGCGAGCGATCACTTTTGCTGTCACTCATGACATTCCAAATAACGAGGTGTTTTTGGAACATGTGATGGATGAAGTCGACGAGCAATTAGCTCACGCCTTTATTCTTGGCCGAGATGGCGGTGTGCCGCTTGTTTACAGTGAACTCAGCACCAGCGGTATTCTGGACAAGAGCGGCCAACCTCGTTGGCTTAACGACTGGCAAGCGCCTTATATGAAAAACATGATTCAATTCCATAACCATGTTCATGGCGAAGCGATGCAGGTGGTTGAAGCCAATGATGACTTGTTGGTGTTTGTTCGTGGCGACAAAGGCATTGTGGTGATTAATAAATCGAAACGAAGCAAGACGGCCTCGTTAAATTGGACTGGCGCTGTGACGGATCTGTTGTCTGGCGAAGTGTTCGAATGTGTTGGTAAGGACTTAACTATTAAGGTTGAATCCAACCAGTGCATGATGCTGACGACCAACTAGCTCGAGCCTGTTACGAGTTAGAAAGCAAATTTTGCAAAGAAAACCTTGAAAAGGAAACCCCGCTTACTGATTACCAGTAAGCGGGGTTTTTATTTAAAGCTATTTATTGCTTACTAAACAGGGTGTTAGCTAAACGGTAATGCGGTTAAACCGTAAACTTGTTTAATAGTTCGTCTTGTTG
The DNA here is from genome assembly GCF_041464685.1 of Vibrio sp. 10N.237.312.B06. NCBI lineage: Bacteria > Pseudomonadati > Pseudomonadota > Gammaproteobacteria > Vibrionales > Vibrionaceae > Vibrio > Vibrio sp. 10N.237.312.B06. The sequence goes on along the minus strand of NZ_JBFSPI010000028.1, from coordinate 3,936 downwards.
GCGAACATTGTCAGTTTGAACTTGCATTGCTGTGTTTGCGTCTTGAGCTGCGTTCGATACCTGTGTTGAAAGGTCTTTGATCTTAACTGTGTTGTTGTTGATCTCTTCCGCTACTAAACTCTGCTCTTCAGCTGCTGAAGCAATCTGAATATTCATATCAGAGATGCGCTGAATCGCGTCGCGGATGCGGTCAAGTGAAGAGTTTGCTTGCTGAGCGCGTTCAACGGCGTCAGTGGCTGTGTCTTTACTTTGATTCATCGCGTTAGATACAGAGCTTGCACCCGCTTGGAGCTGCTCAATCATGTTGCGGATCTCTGTGGTCGATTCTTGAGTACGTTGCGCTAGTGTGCGAACTTCATCGGCAACGACAGCGAAACCACGGCCCGATTCACCAGCACGCGCCGCTTCAATAGCAGCATTCAATGCAAGTAGGTTGGTTTGGTCTGCGATATCGTTGATTACTTTAAGAATCGTCTCGATATTTGCTGTTGCTGATTCAAGTACTTGTACTTCTGCAACCGCTTGGTCGATACGTGCTGAAAGGTTATCAATCGCTTGAGTCGTGTCACTTACTACAGATGTACCGTCTAGTGTCGCATCGTCAGCTTCACGAGCCGCGGCGGCTGCGCCTTGAGCGTTGTTTGCTACTTCCGTTGCGGTAACGGCCATCTCGTTCATTGCGGTGGCTAGCTGTTCAAGCTCTTGCAGCTGAGTATTCATCGCATTCGCTGACTCACCCGCGCCTTTTACTGTGATTTCAGTGCCACGTTTAATCTCAACACCAATCGCTTTGGATTGAATGATTTGATTTTGCAGGTTTTCAGTAAAGGTGTTGAAGCCTTTCGCAAGGTCAGAGAACTCTTTATCTGTATTGGTATCTAGACGTTTAGTTAAGTCACCTTGTCCGCTCGCAACATCTTGAATGGCTTGGTTAAGCGTCTCAAGCGGGCGCATTAACACACGAATAAGGACGGTTAATGCAATGATGCTGAGAATAACCGCAATTAAAGAGTAGATTATCGAGCTGTTTTTCAGATCTTCAACCGTTTGGAATGCGATCTCTTCATCAAGTATTGCGCCGATGTACCAATCTTCACTTGGGATGTGAGTGAAGTTCACTAGGAACTTTTTACCGTCGACTTCAATTTGTTGAGATCCCTCGCGAATAGTCGCTTGTGGCAGGTAGTTTGATAGCGTTTCGCCATTGTTCTTAGCATTAGGGTGAGCAATCGTCGTGCCGTCGGCAGTGACTAGGAATAAGTAACCCGCGTCAAACAAGTTCACTTGGTTTACCAAGGTCGCAAGGTTGGTCAGTTCTAGGTCGTAGAACATACCTGCAGTGAAACGGCCGTTTTCTTGCACTGGCGTACCAATTGAAATGATGACTTTCTTGCTTGATACGTCCACATAAGGGTCGGTAACAACTAAACTGTTTTTGGACTTAGCATCAATGAACCAAGGGCGGATTCGTGGGTCATAATCTGGCCCCGCGTCCCAACCGTCATCATTCTCAATCACGAAACCGTTTGCGTCATAACCAAAACCAACCGCGAGAAAGCTGCCTTTAAGTTTTGGCTTTTCTAGGATGTTTTGAACGTATGTACGATCTTGAGGGTTGATTTCGATGACTTCAGTCGTCGACTGAGCCAGTGCTTTTTTAGCATTCATCTCTGATGCTACGGTGTTCTTAATCCCAGAGACCATCTCTTTCAGGCTTGCATTGACGTGGTTCTCTACAGCACTTTTTACGGTGTAAAGTTGCTGTATTGAAAGCAATGATACTGTCACTAATAGCAAGGCTGATGATGCTGCAACCACCTTATGGCTAAATTTCATTGTGTTTTCCTCTTCTCACAAGCTTTGCGAAAACTAAAGCTAATCGTGTTTTTGTAATTATATATATCGACATTGTTGGGATTTACTTGAATGTAATTTCACAAAATAGACTACAAAAATACAACAACCCGCACAACGTAAAACTCAGTTAATTACATACTTGCTACTTTTGTTTTTTGGTTCAATGAGTTAAAGAGTTGGCTTAATCAAAGGCAAACAAAGTAAGGAGGGTATTAATTAGGCGAATATGCGTATGGTTTATTATATAAGGGAGAGGTGTAAGGGAATTAATATGAAATCAAATGATATTCTCAATTCGTATATTGGCGATATTTTAAACAGGAGAGTGTATGTATTTTAAACCGGAGAGTGAATATATTAGGCGAAAAAAAGCCCCACAAAAGTGAGGCTATTATAAATCAGGTTATTTATTACACTGTATCAGTACGTCTAATTTAAAATATTAGATGCGCTACACCTGCGATAACTGGAAGCGTAATTAACGTACGTAGAATAAAGATAATAAACAGTTCTAAGATGTTCACTGGAATCTTACTGCCTAGAAGTAGAGCGCCTACTTCAGACATGTAGATCAGCTGAGTTACCGACATTGCTGCAATAACAAAGCGAGTCATCTCGTTGTCGATAGAAGCGGCAAGGATCGCTGGGATGAACATATCCGCAAAACCAACAACAATGGTTTCAGATGCTGCAACCGCTTCAGGTACTCCAAGTAGCTCAAGGAATGGAATGAAAGGCTGACCTAGGAATGAGAACACAGAGGTGTATTCTGCAATCACCAATGCCATTGTACCTAGCCCCATTACAACAGGAAGAACGCCGAATACCATGTCGACTGCGTTACGAATGCCTTCACCAAATACAGACTTAGCAGACTTCACTTGTGATGCCTTATTTACCGCGAGTTCAAGACCCCAAGAGAAAGTCGAGTGACCCGCTGGGATTGCATCAGCATCTTTGTGAGGCTTTGTACCATCAATGAAGGTGTCTTTCTTCATGCTCAGTGGAGGAAGGCGAGGGATGATTACCGCGGCCACAATACCTGCTAAGCAGATTGCTGCGTAGAAAGGTAGGAATAGGTGCTCTAGTTCTACTTGAGCAATCACTACAAGGCTGAACGTGATAGACACTGCTGAGAAAGTCGTACCAACAACAGCGGCTTCACGTTGAGTGTAGAATTTCTTCTCGTACTGTTTGCTTGTAAGCAGGATACCAACGCTGCCGTCACCTAACCAAGAAGCCATACAATCGATAGCACTACGACCCGGCAGGTTGAAGATTGGACGCATCACTTTACTTAGTAAGGTGCCAAACAGTTCTAACAAACCGAAGTTAAGTAGAAGTGGTAATAGTAAACCGGCAAAGATGAATACTGAAAATAGAGTCGGCAATAGGCCCCCTAACACGAGACCACCGGTGTTTTCTTCCCAGATAAACTCAGGGCCAACTTGGAAGAAAGCCATGAATGCTGCAGCACCACCGATAATACGAACCAACAACCACAGTGGAGATGGGTTGAAAAGGCCGTTTAGAAATGAATTCGATGTAATGAATGTAGGTTTGAAAATGGTGCTTAACACGGAAGCTACAGACATGAAGGCAACGATTGCAGTGATAATAGCAACTAGAGACTCACCGAAAACCGCTTGAATTGATTTGGCTAGAATAGCGACAGGGATCGTGAGATCACCTTGGTAGCTAATTGGCGCCATGAAGAGGAACAAACCAATCAGAGATGGGATTAAGAAAACCCAGAAACTGCCTTTAGATTTCTCTGGTTGAGCAGTATTCGTGTTGTTAGACATGTTAATTATTCTCGTATTTCTACATGTAAAAAAGCCACATCCTTGGCATTTTTATTCTCTAAACATCCGTATTTTCTCATTGGGTGCAAGATTACCGAGTATTAATATCACTTGCAATACTATTCATCAAATATCGCTAAATATTCACGCAGGTTATTCTGCAACAAATTATGAGTTTAGAATAAAGTGTTGCAGATGTTACATATTCTCATGGTTATTACTAGGGCGTGTTGATCTTTGCTGTACATTTCGCGTTCAACAATACATCGGTAGC
>NZ_JBFSPI010000027.1:0-56650 GCF_041464685.1 Vibrio sp. 10N.237.312.B06 | reverse complement strand
CCTCAACTTGCTTGGCTCTACGACTGATGCAGGTGTAATGCGGACAACTTAACGGTACATGGGCTAACCTAAATATCGAGTTGATAAAACCTTGCAGCGCTCTTAATGGCATAGAAAAAACTCGTTTCACCATGAGGGCTGTCGTGATAGCTAAATCACTGAACCGACGAGGCCTCCCGCGCTTATTCTGTTTGCTTTGCGCCCACCCACTTATTGCTTCTTCATCGATCCAGAAGGTCAGAGAACCACGGTTAATGAGCGATTGGTTGTATTGCTTCCAGTTGGTTGTTTTGTAACAAGGTTTAGGCATAAGGCTACGAGAGAGAGTGGTGGTAGCTGATCAGATCGTAGGTTCTTGATTTAGTTCCATTGAATTACGCAACAAAGCCTTCAATTTATGGTATAGATGCAGAAAAAACATTGTTTTTTATTAAAATGAAAAAAGCCTGGGATCAGGTTAAATATAGAAAGAAAATAAAATCAAAAAATAAGACCACTATAAATCTCGTGATTAGCCAGGAGTCTAAAGATAATTTAAAATCAATATCTGAATTCTATGAGCTGAACTTAAATGAAACATTTGAACGCATTATTTCAGAAGAGGCTAGAATGATAAAAGACATACCCACCTAAATAAGCATCCAGTTTGTCTATGGTCGTAAACAGATATATATATCTAGAAACCATTGATATCATACACAAACGCATCTACTGCTTGTCGGATATTTAAAGCAAAGACTTCAGCAAGCTTTGACATTGGTTTGTGAGCAGGTGTCAGTATTGCGTGATCATAAGCTATAGCTGGAGCAAAGGGGCGAAATACAACGTTCCCTTGATTTCCTTTATATAGTTTATAACTAGCGGCACTGATAGGGTCACAGATACAAACACATAGCTGTTGTTCGACAAACTCAAAACCAGAGATGTAGTTCTGTAGCTCAAATCTAGGTCGATAAGTGACGTTATGTTCTTCAAATAACAGTCTTGTGTGTTCACTTGCTGAATGACGGGTAAACAGCGCTGCTAGGGGGACATTATCTAAGTCTTTTGGAGTAATGAGCGGTTTACTCGCTAAAGGGTGGTCCTTGTGTAATGCACACACTCCCTCAAGCTGTATAGGTTCTACATGAAATGAATCTCTGTCCTTGGGCAGCTCTGAATAACCTATATCGTACTGCTGAGATGCAATCCAGTCTTGAACAATAGTAGAACTTCGCATCATCATGGATACTTCAACTTCAGGTCTGTCCTTTACATATTCAGCTATAACATGCGGCATAAAAAATAATGCGGCAGCGGGCATACAAGCAATACGTAACTTCCCTCTAGTGAGGTTTTTCACTTCTGCCATTAACTGAGTTGAACGAGTTAAACGTTCTAAAATCGCCTCAGTTTCTTCCAACAAAAAATATGCTTCAGGGTTGGGGATTAAACGCCCCTTTTGTCGTTCAAAAAGTGTCAACCCTAGTTCCTTCTCAAGACCTACGATCATAGAGCTCACTGCAGGTTGAGTGCGGCATAAAGTTTTTGCAGCCACAGTCACCGATCCCGAACGCATTACAGCACGGAACGTTTCTAATTGTTTTATCGAAAGATTGCTCATAACACCCTATAAGTAAAATTTATGACTTTAGAGTAATTTTAAATTTGTTTTTATTGATTGTCACCAATAAAATAACCAAATAATTACAAATACAACAATAAGGAAACATACGGTGGAGCAAAAATTTCGATACTTGCTCACGGCCTTAATTGCATCAGTAGCTCTAATGCAATTTGTTCAGGTCGTGACACGATATATTTTTGAGGTCCCAATTATGGGACTCGAAGAATCAATGGTCATTCCTACAATCTGGCTATATATGCTTGGGGCAGTTAATGCTTCAAGAGAAGACTCTCAGATACGAGCAAATGTCTTAGAAATTTTCATCAAAAGTGAACGCGGGCACACAATTTTGGCACTAGTAGGCGAAATTATAAGTTTTATTATTTCGAGCTGGCTTACTTACTGGGCATGGGATTATGTCAAGTACGCTTGGCGCGTATGGAAAGAAAGCCCCACTCTCTATATCCCTACTTTTTATCATGAATGTTCCGTATTCATCGGACTTCTTCTGATCACACTTTTTATTGCCATACATATCGTAAAGCTGGTTAACCAACTTAGAACTCCATCGTCTTTCGTAAATAAGGTGAAACAATGATTGAAGTCGCTCTATTAGCCGTCTCAGTTTTAGTCATACTACTGACTCTCGGCGTTCCCCTTCCATTTTGTTTCGGCGGTGCACTGATGGTCATGAGTTTTGCCGGTGACATGTCGATGAAAGGCAACATGATGTGGGGCGCTGGGCAATTAATGAACCCCGTTTTGTTGGCTATTCCCCTGTTTGTATTGGCAGGAACCATAATGAGTAGAAGTGGAATCGCTGCTAGTCTATTAGGTTTTGTGAATGTATTTGTCGGTCATATACGCGGTGGTCTAGGTATCGTAGCTTCTGTTAGTTGCGCGATTATCGGGGCCATTTCTGGAAGCGGATTAACTGGTATTGCGGCTATCGGGCCACTACTTATCCCCGAGATGGAAAAACGAGGCTACCCGCGAGCTTATGCGACAGCACTCATTGCTAACTCGTCAATATTAGGTCTACTCATTCCGCCAAGCGTGACAATGATTGTTTATGGTTGGGTTACTGACACATCAATTCTGGCTTGTTTCCTCGCGACACTTGGTCCTGGATTGTTGGTTACGTTCAACTTTGCCGCAATCAATATGTTTATGGCTCGTAAGTTCCCACTTGTTTTAGATGACAAGCTGAGCTTACCAGAGATGTTTAAGAAAGCTTCTAGCCAAACATTTAACGCGGTGCCTGCTTTATTGATGCCAGTAATTATCCTTGGTGGTATTTATGGCGGCATTATGACTCCAACAGAAGCTGCGGCAGTTGCTGTTATCTATGCTGTTCCAGTCGGCTTTATGATCTATAAAGGATTGAGTTGGAAGACATTATTAGAATCCGGCAAAGAGTCTGCAACAGCGGTTGGTTCTATCATGTTTATGATTTTATTCAGTCTAATTCTTAGCCAAATGTTTGTTGTAGAAGGAATCCCCCAACAATTAGTTGAAGCTATCTTCAATATTACTGATGACAAATTTTTATTACTAATTTTTATTAATCTGTTGTTGTTTGTCGTTGGTATGGTCGTGAACGATTTGACTGCAATCATTCTTATAGCGCCTTTGCTTTTGCCACTAATGACGGCAATTGGCATCAGCCCAATTCAATTTGCTGCAATCATGGGAGTCAATACCGCGATGGGCGGAGTGACCCCACCATATGCGTCGATCCTATACCTTGGTGCTCGCATTGGTAACGTAAAATTCTCTGAAGTTGTTGGGCCGGCAATGCTACTCATTTTATTTGGGTATCTACCTGTCGTAATTCTTACGTCTTTTTGGTCAGAATTATCTCTGTACCTCCCTACTATGTTTGGTTATTAAAAGGAAATTAACAATGTTAAAAACAAGTAAGTTAAAGCCATTAAAAACAATAAAAAATGTCACTATGTTGGCATCACTTATGGCCGCCGCCCTAAGTACTTTCCCTGCACATGCTACAACGCTAAAAATCAGTCATGTACGCCCACAAGGTACCGTAGTTGATAATGACATCAAGCAGTTAAGCAACGATCTAAAAGCCTCGACAGATGGCGACCTTAAACTAAGAGTGTATGCTGCTAACGCTTTAGGTGATTACACGTTAGTACAGGAACGAATTTCAATTGGTGCAATTGATATGGCATTGCAACCAGCCTCCACATCTACCGACCGTAGAATGCAAATTGGTTTATTACCTTTCTTAGCAAACGATTGGCAAGAAGCTCAAAATATCTACGGTTCGAATGCACCAGTACGTGAAGCAATGGAAGAGCTATTTGCTAAACAAGATATAACATTGCTCGCAGCCTACCCTGTTTACTTTGGAGGAATTTCGTTAAACCGTAATGCAGTTGGTGCTGGTGATCCCGATATAACCAAAGGTATTAAGCTTCGTGTACCACCGATCAAGAGTTTCCAGTTATTAGCAGATAACGTCGGCTATATTGGTTCACCCCTACCTTTTTCAGAAGCTTTTACGGCAGTACAAACTGGTGTAGTTGATGGTGTTATTGGTTCTGGAGCTGAAGGCTATTACGCTTCATTCCGTGATGTAACAAAAACCTATATTCCTCTCAATACCCACTTCGAAATCTGGTACCTGATGATCAATTCTGAGCGCTTAGAAGATCTCGATGAAGCAGAGAGAGCAGCTCTCAAAACAGCCGCAGCTCAATTTGAAAACCGTCGTTGGGGCGCTGCACAACTAGACCAGAAAGCCAATGAACAAAAACTGGTAGAAGCTGGTGCAACAATCATAGAAATGACTCCAAGTCAGTTGAGCAAAACAGCTAACAAAGTACGCGCTACAGTATGGCCTCAAATTATTGACGATATCGGTTCTGATTGGAGCCAGCCAATCTTAGACAAAGCGCTTAATTAAGAAACACCAACCAAAGGGGGCACCCTGCCCCCTCAACGAAAGCTGAAGAGAATGTTATGAAACCGGAATATATTGTTGTCGGTGGCGGAATTGTGGGTTGCGCACTAGCTTATGGCCTTCTTAAAGCGGGTCATCAGGTAACAGTACTGGATGGCGGCGACCTCGATCATCGTGCATCTCGTGGCAATTTTGGCTTGGTTTGGTTGTCGAGTAAAGGGCTCGACGCACCTCACTATGCAGCATGGACTCGCCGATCTGTAAAGTTATGGAAAGAGCTCGCAGAAGAATTAGAAAACGTTACCGGACATAAGCTTAACCTAGTGCAAGAAGGGGGATACGATTTCCACTTCTGTGAAGAAGAATTAATGGCTAAAGCTAAGCAGTATGAGCACCTACGTAAGCAATTGAATAGCGACCATCCATATGAAATTTGGGATCGCAAACGCCTAATACAGGAGGAGCCCGAAATTGGCCCTGACGTCGTCGGTGCAATTTACGGAGCAGAAGATGGGCATGTCAATCCATTGAAGTTACTCAATGCGTATACTGCCGCGATCCGAAAGCTCGGTGCTAATTTAATTACTGGAACGAATGTGTCTGATATTAGCCAAGATAAGTCGGGAACGTTTCAAGTCACGTTAGAAGATGGGAGGATTTATTCTAGCGACAAAGTTGTTTTGTCTGCAGGTTTAGGAGCGGCTCAATTAGGCCCAAAACTCAACTTCAAAGCATTAGTCTCTCCTCAAAAAGGGCAAGTTTTAATCACTGAAAAGCTCCCCAAAAAGATGAAGCGTCCCTCCGGTATTATTCGTCAGGTAGATGAAGGTGGTATCCAGATAGGAGACTCTAAGGAAAATGCTGGATTTGACAACAATGACACCATCGCAACTACAGCTGCTATAGCTGAGCGAGCGATTGCTGTTTATCCATTTTTAGAGCACACCAGGCTAATTCGAAGTTGGGGCGCGACTCGAATCGTTTCACCTGATGGCCTACCAATATATCAACAATCAAAAACACATCCAGGTGCTTACCTGGTGAGTTGCCACAGCGGTATTACACTAGCCGCAGTTCATAGTTATTTGTTACCGCATTGGCTTGAGCAATCTACTAACGCACCAGATTTGGAGGTATTCAGTGAAGACAGATTCTAGATTCCAACGACTTGCCTCGGATAAAGAGAAAACATCAATTCAGTTTGAATGGGAAGGTCAATATTACAAGGCGTATGACGGAGATACCATAGCTGCAGCATTGCTAGCAGCAACGGTAGATCATACTCGTACAACGCCTCAATCCGGCTCACCAAGAGCACCGTTTTGTATGATGGGTAGTTGCTTTGAGTGCCGCGTTGAAGTCGATGGAGAACCTAACGTTCAAGCTTGCATGAATTTGATTAAAGACGGCATGAAAATTCGCCGACAAACAATGTAATAGGAGGTTTCATGCTGGAACAATCAAACATGAATTTTGATGTGTGTGTGATCGGAGCTGGGCCTGCAGGAATGTCAGCAGCAGTTCAATGCTCTATGGCGGGAGCAAATGTCATGGTTATCGACGAACAAGCTCGTCCAGGAGGCCAAATTTATAGAGCCATACAAGAATCAGGTCACCCACACGGACATATATTTGGGCCAGATTATTTAAGAGGTGCCGAACTCGTTAAAACTTTTAACCAAGCTAACATCTCTTATTTCTCTGGCGCTACGCTATGGCGAATTGATTCAGACAACGCGGTTTATTGGAGTCGCGATGGGAAAGCTCAAAAAGCGACCGCGAAGAAAATCATCATAGCAACGGGGGCGATTGAGAGACCATTCCCATTCTCAGGTTGGACACTACCAGGGGTGATGACTGCAGGGGCTTGCCAAATCATGATGAAAACATCAGGCATTGTCCCTAAAGATGCAATCTTGGTTGGAACAGGTCCCCTTCTCTACCTACTCGCCGTACAGATGAGCGATGCCGGCGCTACACCGAAGGCCATTGTCGATACTCAGCAAAGCGCAAGTTACTTTAAAGCAGCCGGATATTGGTTGAATGCATGGCAAGGACGCAATTATATAGCCAAAGGCTTAACGCTCCTTTCCAAGATTCATAAGCTTGGGATCAAGCGTTACACATCTTCTACTCACATTGAAGCACTAGGTAGCCAACGTTTAGAAGGTTTAACCTTTCAAAGCTCAGGAAGAACGGTTGAACTTAAAGGCGAAACACTCTTAGCACATATAGGAGTGATTCCTAACGTGCAGCTCACTCGCGCTATGGGATTGGAACATGTTTGGGATTCGTTACAAGTTTGCTGGAAGCCCAAGTTAGACAGTAACAACATGAGCTCACGTTACGGTGTGTTTGTTGCTGGTGACAGCGGGGGCATTGGAGGAGCACTCGTAGCAGAATTACAAGGGGAACTCGTCGCACAAAAGGCTCTGCAAGATCTTGAGCTTAACGGTAATCCCATAACTAAAAATAACGATAACCCCATAAAAGCAAAAATAAACAAAGAGCTATCAGTACGACCGTTTCTTGATGCGTTGTACGCACCACCTAAGCAAGCACTCGCCCCCAGCGATCATACGATCGTTTGTCGGTGTGAAGAAGTGACAACAAAACAAATCCGCGATCACGTAGATCAGGGAGCCTGTGGAATTAATCAAATAAAAACGTTCACTCGTTGTGGCATGGGCCCGTGTCAAGGACGCCATTGCGGCTCAACGGTGGCCCATATTATTAGTGACAAAGCGGGTATTTCAATGGAAAAAGTAGGCTACTACCGACTACGCAACCCTATTAAACCATTGAAACTTGGAGAGCTAGCAAGTCTCACCCCCGCAAAGAGTTCATTTATTAAAAAGTATAACAAAGGAAATACTAAGTATGAGCAAGATACAGAGACTGCATAATAATCAACGTATGAGCAAAATTGTAACCCACAACGATACAGTATATTTATGTGGTCAAGTCGGAGTCCGTGGTACAAGCGTTACGGAGCAAACAAGAGAAGCGCTTACGAGAGTAGAAAGCCTTCTTATAGAAGCAGGAAGTGATTGTCAGCATGTTTTACAGGTCACAGTATGGCTAGCTGACATGAGTGATTTCAATGAAATGAATGCAGTATGGGATGAATGGTTTGATGAAGGGTTCGCACCTGCGCGAGCTTGTGGTGAAGCGAAACTCGCTAGCCCTGAACTCAAAGTCGAGCTACTTGTGACTGCAGCACGCAAAACCAATATTTAAAATTTGTAGCGATTATCCACCGGGAGGCCCATGTGTTAACGGTCTAGTTCAATAATTAGACCGTTAACAGAGCCATAAATTACATTTTGAGATATATAAGGGCTTATCTAAAACTCTCCCATTAAACGTTTGTACTCCACGTCATCTTCATACATCACTGTTTAAAACGACTTTTAGTTGAGCTTTAAACTTGCCAAGAAATTGTTGATTACTCATTGCAGCTCAAGGTATTCCATTAGAGCTTCTGGTAATTTCATCGATTCCTGTATCCAGAGCTGTATGTAATGAAGCTAACCCAACTCAATGCTTTTAAAGCCATTGTTGAATGTCAAACCGTCACTGCCGCGGCAGAGCGCTTATCGCTTAGTCAATCCGCCGTCAGTCGACTATTAGCCAGTTTAGAACAAAGAATTGGCTTTCAACTTTTTACTCGTAAACGAAATCGCTTGGAGCTTAGTAATGAGGGGGAAGCCTTCTATATTGAAGTATCCAAAGTCTTTGATGCTGTATCAAGTCTCGATCACGCTGCGCATTCAATTCGCTCGCGCCATTTTGGGACACTGAATATTGCTGCGATGCCTCTTCTCTCAAACGCCTTTTTGCCTAGAATCTTGGCGGTCTTTTTAAAGCAAGCGCCTAAAGTCAAAGTCGGGTTTAAAACATATCGTTCCGAAGAGGTGATTCAGCGGGTTCAAAGTCAAACAACAGACATTGGCTTTGCGTTTATTGATGATCACCTCGCGGGTGTAAAAGCACAAAAAGTAGAATGCGAATGCGTCTGTCTTATCCCCTCCGATTCGCCACTGGCCAAACGCTCGGTCATAGATATCTACGATATTGCGGGTCAAGTGCTCATCCGCCACGAAAAGGATATTACTCAGAGAAGAGTCGATGCATTGTTACGTCGCTATGACCTATCAACGATTGAGCAAATCGAAGTCTCACTGGCAAGCACCGCTGCAACCTTAGTTCGAGAAGGTGTCGGGATCGCGATCACTGATCCATTTACCGCTTACATGGAAAGCGAGCACCCAAAGGTCGTAATGAAACCACTTGTATTCGGCCTGCCGTTTGAATTTGATATCCTCTACCCTTCGTTAAAGCCCATTCACCGAAATGCGGAACAGTTCATTGAGCAATTCATGTTACAAGCTGACGCGATGAATATTCAGCTCAAAATTGGCCCAATGCGAAACCTCAGTGAATATGATTCTGATTAAGTTCACAGTTACAGAGATGCCAGACTACTTTGGTGAAATCAATTTATACTAATAAAGTCAATGCTTTGAGATAACACCAGCCTCTCATCATTCCTTTTTTGCATACTAGCCTCCAGCTTAGTCATTGGCGACGAATATGCCTTCTTCCTTAAGCTCTCAACCAGAAAAACAAAAATCAATAAGGAAGAAATTATGAAAACGCGCGTCTCTGTGATTGGCTCCGGTAATGCTGGATTAACAGCGGCCTATCACTTTACCCTACAAGGTGCTGATGTCTGCCTCTATGGCTCGCCAGGTTTTGACCATCCTCTGGCAGACATAGAACAACGAGGAGGGATCTGTGCACTTGAAAGCTTTAATGACGTTGAACTGACTTACAGTGGCTTTCAGGCGTGTGACAAAATCAGCCGCGATCTGGCAGAGACAGTCTCATATGCCGACTTACTCGTCTTACCGGTCCCATCATTTGCGCAAGAGCCACTCTTTACTCAAATGCTGCCTCATTTACGTGATGGCCAAATTATCATGCTTATGCCAGGGAATTATGGCTCATTAGCGCTAAATCGAATTAAAAATGAACAAGGATTTACCCATTTAGATATCACTTTTGTTGACGCAATCTCGATTCCCTGGGCAACTCGAATTGTTGGGCCTGCAGAGATCGCTATTTTAGGTATGAAAGAGCACCTTCCTGTCGCCGCTTATCCTGCAGATCGCACGGAAGAGGCTATTGCAGCCTTACAAACTGTGATGCCTTTACCTCTAACAAGGCTTAGTAATGTCATTGAAGCCGGATTAGAAAACATCAACTTTGGCGGACATCCATTACTAACAACACTCAATATTGGCTTACTAGAAAACTTCGATGGCCAATTCAATTACTACAAAGATTGCTGCTCAGTTTCAACAGCAAAAGCGGCAGCAGTAATGGAGTCAGAGCGTCAATCCATAGGCAAAGCGCTAGGATTACAACTGTTGCCTGAGCTTCAAGCAATGAATGCCCTTTACGGTATGAAATGTGAAAGTGTTTATGAGGTTAACCGCACTTCAGAAACCCACGGCAAACTGAACAGCGCACCCAACTCAGCCAGCAACCGATACATCACGGAAGATGCCGCTTACCTTCTCGTCCCTTGTTACGAGCTCGGTAAACTGGTCGGTATTGACACACCTATGGTGACATCTTGTCTGCACATCGACAATGCGTATAACGAGACCAATTATTTCGAATCTGGAAGAACATTAAAAAAAATGGGACTTGGCGATATGTCCGCTCAACAAATCATGGAATTCGTTAGCTAACGTGAAGGAACAGCTTTTGGGCTAAATCCGACAAATGGGGCTTCGGCCCCATAAGAAATAAAAGGACATCGTAATGACAAAATTTAAATTCCCTTCTGCCTACACAATTTTGATGATATTGACCGTACTAATGGCCATTTTAACTTGGGTTATACCGGCCGGTCAGTACCAGATGGAAACCAATGAAACACTAGGCCGTATGGTGCCAATGGTTGGTACGTATCAAACCGTTGATTCAAACCCTCAAGGTATCGTCGATATTTTAATGGCACCAATTCAAGGCTTCTATGACCCAGGTAGCTACGTGGCGCGTGCAGTGGACGTCGCCCTATTTGTATTGGTTATCGGTGGATTTTTGGCTGTAGTAACCCAAACCGGCGCGATTGATGCAGGCATCGCCGGAACCATGAAACGCCTATCAGGTCGCGAGAAATGGATGATCCCTATTCTAATGGGGTTGTTTGCGCTGGGTGGTACCGTTTACGGCATGGCGGAAGAAACTATTCCTTTTTACGCACTGCTGATACCTGTAATGATCGCAGCAGGTTACGACAGTATCGTTGGCGTTGCTATTATCATGGTTGGTGCTGGTATTGGCTGTTTAGGCTCTACTATTAACCCTTTTGCGACTGTCATTGCCTCTAACGCAGCTGAAATCAATTTTATGGAGGGCTTTGCTCTGCGCGCCGTGATCCTTGTTCTTGGTTGGATCGTTTGTGTTATCTATGTAATGCGCTATGCAGAAAAAGTGAAAAACAACCCTGAACTTTCAATCGTCGCTCACCAGAAAGAGTCAAACTTAGAATATTTCCTACACAGTAAAAAGCAAGAAACACCAGAGCTAAACAACACACGTAAAGCGGTACTGGCTATCTTCGGTTTAACTTTCGCCGTTATGATGTGGGGCGTATCCGCAGCAGGATGGTGGATGGCTGAACTCTCCGCTCTATTTCTTGGCTCAAGCATTCTTGTTGGCTTCGTTGGCCGGATGTCAGAAGTTGAAATTACCGACAGTTTTGTAAACGGAGCGCGCGATCTTCTGGGAGTAGCCCTGATCATCGCTATTGCTCGTGGCCTTGTGGTCGTCATGGATAACGGCAACATAACCCACACCATTTTGCATTACGCGGAAGGCTTATTAGGCGGGTTAAACGAAATCGCATTCATCAATGCTATCTACTGGGTCGAAGCCGTGATGTGTTTGGTCGTTCCCTCTTCTTCAGGGCTTGCGGTACTCTCAATGCCAGTTCTTGCCCCACTCGCAGATTTTGCTGGTGTTGGCCGTGAACTGGTTGTCACTGCCTACCAATCTGCCTCTGGTTTACCAAACCTTGTGACACCGACATCGGGCGTGGTGATGGGCGGTCTAGCCATTGGGCGAGTCGCTTACTCATCTTGGCTAAAATTCATTGGTCCATTGCTTGGCGTACTTTGTACCATGGTCATGATTCTTCTAAGTATTGGCGTTGTGATCAGCTAATCTGGCTGAAGTATAAACCCAACAGCAACGTCAATTAGCCGTAGATTAAAGTTCATCTCGGGGCTGGCTATCCCCTTTAGAGGTGAACTTTGTTTATTCAGCCATTAATGAATAGTGACAAAATTGCATATTGAGTTGCTGATAGATTGATTTAACGCAGTCTTAAGAAAGAGAAACGGCGTTAAGGTGCTCTGCTTCCTCCAGTAGAACTGGACACTTCACTAAGCAATTTTCCGATACCAAAAGTCATTCGAATTTTTCTAATTTAAGTGATTAATGTAAGAATATTTTGTCCCGTTTTGAGTCACGATGCCAACGGAATATGTGTACGATTTTATCGTGACTTGTCAGCAAAGCTGTCAGAACGAGTATGAGCTAGTACAGTTAAAGTATGTAAGTTATACGTTGCTCTTGCACTACCATACAACTAACCCACAACCTTAAGACTCTTTTTACCGCTCATCGACAAGCTCCCCTTTGCAGCTTCTTCAATGTGGTCACTCCACCACGCCATGAGAACTTTACGACGTTCAAGGTAATCTGTGCGATTGTATGCGCTTCTTACCTTATCTCTATCCACATGAGAAAGTGCAGCTTCAATAATGTCTGGATCAAAATTCTGTTCATTTAGAGTGGTACTGGCTAATGCGCGCAAACCGTGAGACGTTTGCCTGCCCTTCATGCCCATTCTTACTAATGCCTTATTTGCTGTCTCTTTATTGATGTGATTTTTGTTACTTTTGTCAGCAGGGAAAAGGTATTCACTATCACCCGTGATGAGATCAATGGTTTCCAATAGATCTAGAGTTTGTTTTGTTAAAGGGACAGTATGCACTCTTCCCTTTTTCATTCGTTCAGCAGGAATGATCCAAAGCATCTTTTCTCTGTCAATTTCACCCCAACGTGCCCCAGCCGTTTCAGCAGGTCTTGTCATGGTATGAAGTTGCCATTCTAGCAAGCAGCGAGTGATGGGTTTAATTGATGCATAGTTGATTGTTTTGAGAAGCTCTGGAAGCTCATCTGGGGCTAACGAAGCTTGATTGGTCACCTTAGCTGTTTCAAAGGCTTTACCAATGCCTGCGAGCTTGTTATGTTCAATCACACCCGTGTTTACTGCAAAGGTCATTATCTCATTGAGGTTGCGGCACAAGCGCCCTACTGTTTCTAGCTTGCCTTGGTTCGCAATGGGTTTAATTGTTTTGATCGCTTGAGGAGCCGTGATATCGCCAAGTGGACACTTACCCAGATTCGGCAAAAGGTACTTTTCTATTCGTTGTTTTAACTTTTTAGCCGTTTGCTCTTTGACGCTTGTTCTCTTCACTTCAATCCAGTCATCAAATACCGACTGTAACGTATTCGCCAATTCTAACTGTTTTTCTCTAAGAGTAGTGTCACGGTGCTCTTTAGGGTCGATACCATCAGCAAGTAGTTCTCTAGCTTCAATAGCTTTGGTTCGAGCTTTAGCAAGCGATACAGATGGGTATTTACCAATACTGAGGTTTGCTCGTTTACGAGCAATCGGACGGTAATAGTTAAAGAGCCACAATTTGGAACCATTGGGCTTTATTCTCAATGCAAGACCATCACCATCGAGCAGGCTATATTCCTTTTCTTTTGGTTTTGCTTGTAAGATCTGAGTCGCTGTTAATGGGGTTGTTTTCCTAGCCATAGTAACATCACCAATCCGTATTTCTTGTAGTGTTACTAACAGTGTTACTTTAAACGGTGGATTTTACAACACATCATGGGATCTCTTGGGACCAAGAAATGGCTAAGAGTCTGATAAGACAAGGAATTACAGGCACAAAAAAGCCCACACTAGGTGGGCTCTTTCGTATAATGTGGTGCCCGCTACTGGACTCGAACCAGTGACACCTTGCATGTCATGCAAGTACTCTAACCAACTGAGCTAAGCGGGCAGTGCTGTGAAACTTATCTAACCGCTTTATTAAGTGGCTAACGCTTCAGAACGAGATGGATAATAGCGAGTGATTTGGATGCGTGCAAGGATAAATTTGCACAAAACTGTTCGTTTGCTTTTAAAAACAACAATCAGAATAAAATTTAAACACAAAGCAGAACAATGGCTTGAAGTAGATCACATTTAAGTTCAACTTCGATGATTACAGACATCAGCATGCTTCGTGTCTTTTCTCCCTTTACTGAGCACTTTGGCGCAATGTATTAGTTAGAATCTTCGTCCATGTCGAACACGACGTTGTAGTTCTCGGTATAAGTACAGTTAGGTTGACGACTACAAGTAAAGAAACGTCGGCCTTTATAATCGCCATGGCTTGCGAGTTTGATGATCATAGGGCTGCTACATTTCTTACAGAATCGAACTTCTTTAGATGGCTCAATCAAATCGATGTGTGCTGCCAGTAACCTCTTCAAACGGCTCACTTGATAACTGTGCTTAATTGAAGCGCCAATAAGTGGAAGGCCAGCCGATTTACAAACGTGCATCAATAGCTTCTCGCGATCAACCTTTCCTTTATTCAGCTCTTTTCCATTGTCCAATTCGATGATTACGCGTGGCTCTAACGTTCGCGGGTCGCACACTACAAAGTCAAAATAACTGCGTGAGATTTTGTTGTTCGCAATAAACCAATTCTTTTTATTGTTCGCCTTAGCGGGGACAACAATGTTAGACATGCTCACTTTAGCAAATACTTCTCCATGGTTACCCACTGCGGATTTGAGTGCGTTATAGAAGGTCGCTTGTTGCGCCGACATTAACGAGCCTTTCTTTTGATAAGCATGATCTTTGGTGTCATCATTTTTTACTAGATAGTTTTGAATAAAGTAAAAAAACACAACCAGAACAATTACAACGATAAAGATATTAGTCATTTTCCAACACAATCACATTTGTATAGGGATTAAGAGAGTGGTTAGCGTATGTAGAAAAGCGTCACGTGGCAAGCAAAAGAAGCAGAGCTGCGAATTGGAATCATGACCTTTGAACGCTTTAATCGCCAGAGGCTGTCTCTTTATCGGCTTCGACAGTTCAAGACGCACATCTCCTATTTAATAATCAAATCATCAATTACATATTAAATTGATTCAGATCAAATCGCACCAAGTTGTGACCAATTAGCATGAAAAACGTTAGGCAAATGTTAATAAGGAAATGACTATGGAACTCAAACAAGACCCAAGATGTTATACCGACGTATGTGTAGATGGTAAATGGTTCCACTATGACCACTGCGGAACCCAAGCCTACATGTTAAAGGGAGGGACTTCAGCGGTAATTGAACTCGCTAGCGAACCAGCGACAGAAGGCGAATTGGTTGAGATGCTCCAAGGTGTCGCTAAATAACTCATTTAGAAAATGTTGATATAGATAAACTCGTCATATCGCTAAGTAAACCTCACTTCTCACTCAAATTTTTATATTAGCGATCTCAGAGTGTTCCAGAAGCCATTCTTATCTCACGAAGATCAGAATGGCTTTTTGTTTCCAGATTAGCGATTAACTTTCAGCGATGATGACTTGATTCCTACCCGACTCTTTCGCTTGATATAGTGCATCATCCGCGGCTTTGAGGTACTTCTTGTAAGTATCTTGATTGAGTTGCTCATGAACAATACCAATCGACGCTCCTATCGATGTGGTGAGGTCTAAAGAGCCGGAGTGCGTATCAATGGGTGTTTCAGAAATAGCTAAACGGATAACGTTCAACTGTTGCTCAGGATCAATGGAACCAGACAACAGCATAACAAACTCTTCACCACCCCAGCGAGCCACTACATCATTTGGGAAGAAGTGCTGCTTTACTCGCCTTGCCACTTCCACTAAAACCTCATCACCAATATCATGCCCAAAGGTGTCATTAACGCGCTTAAAGTGGTCAAGATCTAGAATAACGAGACTGATCCCAAACCGTGAAGTATTAAATGGCATTGGCTGAGTTAACAACTGCTCTAGATAGCGTCGGTTGTACAAACCCGTTAGCGCACACGTTGTAGATTGAGTGACCAGCGCTTTATTTTTACTTTGAATGCTACGAAGCCGAATCGCCAGTAATACAGCACTAATGCTGACCATTATGATCAATGCCACCACGATTCTGTTTATCAATTGTTCCTTTTGAAGCAGCAACTCGTTGAGGTCTTTTTCTGTATTGAGTAATTCATTTTCGTTAGCAAGCGTCTGTTTTGCATAGTCTTGCTCTAGTAAGAAAATGTCACTCTGCCTTTTATCAAACAATAGCGCTTTGTTGCCATGATAATATTGTTTGTAGTAACTCAGTGCAGTATCAAGGTCACCCTGAGATTCGTAATATTCAGCCAGTGTTTTTAAGCCTAGTACCTTCCAACTTCTGCTCCCAACCACTTCAAAGATTGCAAGTGCTCGTTCAAGATCATTCAATATGGCGTCATCTTGATCCAGTCCAATGTTAGCTAACGCTCGGTTTAGGTAACACTGCCCGTTTTGAAGCGTGTACTTCTTAATATTCGGCGCTTGAAGACATTGATTAGCCACTTGTAATGCTTTGCTGAAATTGCCCTCTGATAGCAGTACATCACTGTAGGTTCTCAGTAATAAGATTTTGTATCGAGCACTGACTCTTTTGCTATCGAGTGCTTTTGCCTTCTCATAAGCAATTCGGCCATTAGTCACGTCACCACTGTTCAAATGCAGAAATGACTCGTTAATGTAAAGAATGCCAATAGCGTCATCTTCAAGTAAGCCACTTTTAAAGTAGAGTTTTTTTGCTTTCTCGATAATACGCAGGGCTTTAGGCCAATCCTCTAAATAGATATAGAGCAACGCCATGTTCGACATCAGCTTGCTGTTATAAATGTGCGTTGATACTGCTTGCCAAGTTGCAGCCCTTTATAGAAAAAGTACTGAGCGTCTTGCAAGTCGTTCCGCACGTTATTGATCGCCCCCGCGGTGTTATACGCTTTAACCAATAACTTATCGTAACGAATAGATTCAGCAATGCCTATCGCGGACCGAATTTCAATTTCCGCAATTGCAAGTTCGCCTTTCTTGAGATATTCAATCGCAGATTCGACCAATGATTCTGACTTCAACCACAACATACCTTCATGCTCAGACAATGCTTTTATTTGTTCTACGTAGGCCATCACGGCGTCGACATCTCGTTGATGTTGAGCGACATTAGACAAGATCATAAGTCGATAAGCTTGGTATATTGTCTTGTCATTAACGCTAGTGGGCGGTCGTAGTAGATCAAACTGATGTTTTGCAACAGAGGGGTCACTGCGTGATAAACCGAGAATATGAATTATCTTTTTTCCATATTCAGTTTGAGAGAGTTCTTTTTCTGGAGTGTAGACAGAAGTGTTGTCGGCTTGAGGAGGGCTCAAGTCCACATCATTGAGCGGATACAGTAAATAAAGCCCGAGTACGGCACTCATTGTTACAACGAGTAGAAACGAACCTAAAACGTTGTTTTTATTCATGTATTAAGACCGTTACAAATTGAATGACCATATCACTGCTGTTTATCTATATTAGAAACTTATTATACCCGACAGATATACAGATTAAAATCCTGCGCACTGGTGGATCTGAATTGGGTTTTTCCATTAATTAGAATAATCAGGCAACTTTCTTGATTTAACTCAGACAATCATCTACCTCATTGGCGTTATAGTTATTTTCCTGTTCCAGCCTCCGTGACTTCTTTAGAAACAACGGAGCAAAATGAGAATTAACAATGACCCAAATTAATGAACAACGCCTCGTAGAACATTTCTGCGATCTAGTGAAAATTGATAGTGAATCTCGTAACGAAAAAGCGATTGCTGAAGCTTTGGCTGAGCAACTCGGTGGACTGGGTTTCGAAGTTCACAAACTGGCGGTTCCTGAAGAAGTGTCTAACGGTTTCAACATCTACGCTCGTCTAGATGGCACTCTTCCAGGTAGCACAGTGTTCAGCTGCCACATGGACACAGTAACGCCAGGTATCGGCATTGAGCCAATCATTGAAGACGGCATCATCCGCTCTAAAGGCAATACGATTCTAGGCGGCGACGACAAGTCTGGTATCGCAGCGATCATGGAAGCGGTTCGCGTAATCCAAGCTGAAGGCCAAGCTCACAAAACCATTGAAATCGCGTTCACCGTATTCGAGAAGGCGGTCTATTCGGTTCTTTGAACTTCGATATGTCTTACATTCAATCTGAGCACGCTATTGTTCTAGATACAGGCGGCCCGATTGGTACTATCGTAAATGCAGCACCTGGTCAGCAAAAAATTGTTGCGAAGATCAAAGGTCGCCCTGCTCACGCTGGTTTAGCACCAGAAGAAGGCATCAGCGCAATTCAAGTAGCAGCAGACGCTATCACTAAAATGAGCCTGCTTCGTATTGATGAAGAAACAACTGCAAACGTGGGTATTGTTGAAGGCGGTCAAGCGACTAACATCGTTATGCCAGAACTTAAAGTCGTGGCTGAAGCTCGCTCTCTAAACGGAGAAAAGCTAACAGCTCAAGTTGAGCACATGATCTCTACATTCCAAGAGAGTGTAAAACAGTTCGGTGCTGAAGTAGAAATCGAATCGACTCGTGCTTACGATGCATTCGTTATCGCAGACGATCACCCGCACATTCTTTCTATCAAATCCGCATTCGAGAAGCTTGGCGTAACAGCGAACACTAAACGCACTGGCGGCGGTAGCGATGCAAACAACTTCAACGCGAAAGGCCTAACAACGGTTAACCTTTCTACAGGTATGGCGAAAGTTCACACCACTGAAGAGTACATTGCAGTGAAAGACATGGTCGCAATCACTGAGTTTGTTGTGGCTTACGTGACTCAATAGTCTTACTGGTTAACTAGCCGGCCTTATTTGTTAACAAGCCTGTCTTAGTCGTTGACGAAATAGAAAATGCCATCTAGTGAACGTCAAAAAGCCGAGTTCACATGTAACGTGTGACTCGGCTTTTTTGTTGTCTTAATTTAGACAGAAGTTCTAATCTAAAAACCCCTATGCTTCCAAAACTGCCCTTCATCTTTCGCTACAAGGTCGAATGTCTTATCAGCAATGATGTTGCCTTTTAGCTCAACCGTCATACGCCATTTACCTAGTTTGTTGGAGACAGGAGCCCAGATAGTATCGCCTAAGTAAAAATCCCAGTCATTGTTGCCGACATGCTCTTCACCATCGAACGGTTCGAGCACTTCACCCGTGTCGGTGGTGATGTTCGGGTGATAGATGCAGTAACGGATTTTTTCACCTTTGGCTTTTTTGATATTCAAGATATAGCCAAATTCCACGTCGATTTCAGCATCAACGGTAGTGGTGAACTCTTGGATTTTTGGAAGATCTTTAGATTTGGAATCCCACGTTGTATAGATGCCGTAAGATGTCATGTCGACCACAACAGAGCGCTTTGCCATTTCAATCGTTACCTTGGAGTTGTTCTATTAATTAATTCTATTTGCCACTCACCCAAGCTGGATAAGCACGAGGCTATTCTTGCCAATCTTTTGCCATGCGCTTATTCACCGACGGTTCAATGTCGTGAATGCTGCCATATTGCTCTCGGCACACTTCTATAACTAAATCCGCTTTATATTTGAGTGCGAGTTGGCGGTAGGCTTTCATTTCCCACTGCTTAATAAAAGTATTCGACACCACAACGTCTAACCCTTGCTTCAAGCCGTCTTCTGCAGTGTTCTGACACCACTCATGCGCTTGCTGCAACTGCCTTGGGTCAAAATTATAGTCGCCTTGCTCATTCACGTAATACATATCCGCTTCGACATGCAATGCATCGTAGGTTTTTGCTTTTGTTGACTTGCCGGAACCGGGCAACCCTCGAATGAGTATTAACTTCATCTGTCACTTTACAGGCTAATTTTAAAACATGAGTTTATCTTAAATAGTGACGAGTTTCTCTGATAACTGCCGTTGCTCAACATCCGAAAACCGAGTCCTTATACTCGACTCAGATAATCACTGAATACAATGAGACTCCCCTCGACGTCGGTGAATGACTTCTGAAAGCAAACACAAATAATTTACAACTATCCATTTTGTATATCGACAAGCGTATCAAACTACTATAGATTTAGATGTATAGACGTCTACATATCTAGCTTAGGGAGAAAGCTTTGCCTATTCGCATTCCAGACCAATTGCCAGCATCTGATGTTCTTCGTGAAGAAAACATCTTTATTATGCCGTTATCAAGAGCATCGACACAGGAAATTCGTCCACTTCGAGTCTTGATCCTCAACCTAATGCCAAAGAAGATTGAAACTGAAACTCAATTCTTGCGCCTACTATCCAACAGCCCATTGCAAGTCGATGTAGAGCTGTTGCGTATTGATGACCGACCAAGTAAAAACACTCCGACAGAACACCTTGATAACTTCTACCGTCAATTTGAAATGGTCAAAGGGAGAAACTTTGATGGATTGATCATCACTGGTGCGCCACTTGGCTTGGTTCAATTTGAAGACGTTATCTACTGGGATCATCTAAAAACCATCATGGAATGGGCAAACAAGCATGTGACCTCAACCTTGTATGTGTGTTGGGCTGCTCAAGCTGGCTTAAAGCTCTTGTATGATTTACCAAAACGAACTCGTAAAGATAAGCTTTCTGGGGTTTACAACCACGAGATACATAACCCGTACCACCCAATTTTACGTGGCTTCGACGATACCTTTTTGGCACCGCACTCTCGCTATGCTGATTTCTCTCAGGAATACTTGGCCGAGCATACCGACCTTGATGTTCTTGCGACTTCTGATGTGGCGGGCGTATACCTTGCGGCAACCAAAGATAAGCGAAACGTGTTTGTAACCGGTCACCCTGAATACGATGCGCATACACTTCACAACGAATACATTCGTGATTTGGGTGAAGGCATGGAGCCTGTGATACCAATCAACTACTACCCGAACAACAATCCAGACAACAAGCCTGTAGCAAGTTGGCGTAGTCATGGACACTTATTGTTTTCAAACTGGCTTAACTACTGCGTTTACCAACAAACGCCTTACGATCTGGATCACTTCAGCGAAGACAACTTCACCAAGGACGACTAAGTTCTTTCTTCCGATTCACAAACACATTAAGCCGTCTTCCATAGGTTGTTGATAAAACACCAAATGGGACACGGCTTTTTTATGGTGTTTGGGTCGCATTCCATAATCGACATAACACTTAAATGTATTCGATTTCATATCATAGGTTTGTGTTCAAAAGGAGCTGCACATGCCTAACAAGTCGCTATTACCAAAATCCACCCTGATATCTCATCTAACGCTATTCGCCTCTCTTTCTTTGGTAGGTTGTGTTTCTGTAACCGAAGGTCCACCAAAAATGGCAAGTGATCCAATTGCGATGTCTCAATCACGTATTGAATTGGGTTTGGGCTACATGGGACAAGGTAATATGGTCAAGGCACGTGAAAACCTAGAGCTCGCTATCAAACACGCTCCTAGCTATTACCGCGCCCAACTTTCG
Source organism: Vibrio sp. 10N.237.312.B06 (assembly GCF_041464685.1). Taxonomy (NCBI): domain Bacteria; kingdom Pseudomonadati; phylum Pseudomonadota; class Gammaproteobacteria; order Vibrionales; family Vibrionaceae; genus Vibrio; species Vibrio sp. 10N.237.312.B06. The sequence continues at coordinate 35,410 of NZ_JBFSPI010000027.1, read as the reverse complement.
ATGGCACATTATTACGAGCAAGTTGGCGAAGTAGATGAAGCAAGAACCACTTACCGCAAAGCACTCAGTCTAGATTCAAGAAACGGCAATGTATTGAATAACTACGGTACGTTCTTGTGTAAACAAGGCGAATACGAGCAAGCTGATAAATATTTCAATCGCGCTATTGACCAACCCTACTACTACCTTGTCTCTGCAAGTTATGAGAATGCGGCATTCTGCGCGTTTAAGGCTGGTAATACCGACCAAGCAAAATACTACTTCACACGAGCGATTGACCACGATCCAAATCGCGTAAAATCGATACTACAGCTATCAAAAATTGAAGTGAGTGACGCCGATTACAACGACGCTAGGCTTCGTTTATTCAAATTCCACCAGCGTTATGGCTACCAAATTCCATCGCTTAAAATCTTGGTCGATCTCGAAAACAAAGCAGGTAACAGTGCTCTAGAGAAGAAATATCAGAGTAAGTTAGATGAGTTACTTTCTGCTTAGCGCATATGAAAAACACAAAAAACGGGCTTGTTGCGTTAACAACAAGCCCGTACGTAATTTCAACTTAATGTCTTAACACAGTGCTGCCGCTATTTTAGCGCAATCCACTCTTGTCTTTGCTCGTCGTCCATAAAGGTCCATGCGATAAAGCGACTCACCTTCTGGCCTTGCGACATCTCAACCACTTTTACTTGTTTAGCTCTTAGCTTACCCAGCTCTGAACGAACCATATCGACGTTATCTTTGTTAGAAATCAATGTCGTGAACCACAATACTTGAGTAGCAAAAAGTTGGCTCTCTCTCGCCATTTTCATAATGAAAGTAGCTTCGCCACCCGGACACCAAAGTTCAGATTTTTGGCCACCAAAGTTTAAGGTTGGTTTCTCTTGCTTAATCGATTTGGCTGGCTTCTTATTCATCTCGGGCTTGAATGACTTGCCCGCTTTCTTAGCTCGGTTTGCCGCTAAGTTATCCAATTTACGTTGTGATCCCTTTTCCGCCTCTTCTAGAGAACTATGGAATGGAGGATTACAAATAGTGACATCGTAACGTTCATTATCCTTAATCACGCCCTTAAAGATAGATTCAGAGTCCGCTTGCAGGCGAGCTCGGATCTTACCTTTTAGATTAGGGTTACTTTCAGCAATGAAGTTCGCTGTTTTGATGGAGACTGAATCGACGTCCGTACCCGTACAGCGCCACTTATACTCTGTCGCGCCAATGATTGGGTAAATACAGTTTGCACCAACACCGATATCTAATGCTTTCACAGAGGCATGATTATAAGGTTCACCTTGTCCATCGCTATTTAAGATGTCTGCCACTCTGTGGATATAATCTGCACGGCCAGGAATTGGTGGGCACAAGTAACCAGCAGGAATATCCCAATGCTTAACGCCATAGTGATGCGCCAGTAAAGCCTTGTTAAGTAGCTTAACAGCCAATGGATCAGAGAAATTAACGGTGTCTTCGCCCACCGGGTTCTTGATCAGGTGTTCTTTTAGCTCTGGCAACGCTGCAACCAATAACTCAAAGTCGTAGCGACCTGTGTGTTGGTTTCTTGGGTGTAATCCACCTTGAGGCTTCTCTGCCGAACGTCTTTTCTGTGCTGCATTCTTGTTAAATGCAGTTTTATTGAAAGAACCCTTATTCGATGATCCTTTATTCGCACCCGGTTTGCCTTTGCTATCTTTTGCAAAAGGTCGCTTTGCTTTGTTGTCAGCACCTTTGGGAGCACTGTTTTTGCGGTCTGATGTGTTCTTTGTAGAAATACGCTTGTCGCTGCTTGGCGTGCCGGCATTTGGCTTAACATCACCTTGCTTGCGGTTACCTTGCGTACTGTTACCTTCGTTAGCTTGGTTATCTTTTGCTTTTGCTGCGGAGGTACTGTTTTTCGACAGGCTTAGCGTCGTTCTGTTTTGTGATTGGCTCATTGGGCTACTTCTTTAAATCTAAATACATCATGAATAAACGGGCATCTAACTCAAGTTGATGATATTCCGGCTCCATGTGACAGCATAGTTGGTAAAAGGCTTTGTCGTGCTCTTTCTCTTTGATATGCGCCAGTTCGTGTACCACCAACATTCTCAGCAAAGGTTCTGGCGCATTTTTAAAAACACTAGCGATACGAATCTCATTCTTCGATTTGATCTTTCCACCGTGATTCTTCGCGACGTAAGAGTGCAGACCTAATGCATTATTAATTAGGTGTATCTTGCCGTCATAAATCACTTTACTGATCGGTGGTGTTTTTTTCATATAACGATTTTTAATCTCAATCGCATAGTCAAACAGGGCTTTCTCGCTTTTTATTTCATGATTCTTTGGGTAGCGAGCTTCGAACCACGGCACCAACTTTCCCGATTCAACTAGTTGAGTTACCGGGTCGAGAATGTGCTTCGGGTAGCCTTGGATATAGCGTAAAGAAGGATGCATGCTGAAAGACCGTACAAGTTACACCACGACAATACGTTGTGGTCTTGAAAATTGAGCCGCATAGTGTAACTGATCACACTTTTCTAATCACCTAGGATTCGTTACACTTTAGCGAGATTCACCAAGAGCTAGACTCAAAAAGAGATTATAAAAATGAAACGTGTTGTATTGTACGTCGCAGACAAATGCCCGCACTGTAAAGATGCACAGCGCTATTTGGATTCAAAGAAAATTGTTTACCGCCTAACGAATGCAAAGATGCAGCGTGGTCGTAAAGAGTTGCAAGCGATGGGAGCTCGCTCTATCCCCGTACTTAAAATCGGCGACCAGGTGATGGTCGGCTGGAATCAGAAGAACTTCGATAAGATGTATAACTCAAAGAGTAACTAAGTGCTCTAAGCCAGTAATACTTCTATAAAATAAAGCCCGAATGTCCAATCTAGGATACTCGGGCTTTGTTGTTCTATACCATTCTAAATCACACGTAGCGCTTAACGAAATCAATAAAGGTTCGGTCTGCCTTCGACAAGTACCCTTCCTTTCTCCAAGCCAAAGATAGATTGAGTTTTACAGGATCTTTAAATGGCACCCCCACGACGTCTTCTTCGTATTCTGTGACCAAACTCAGCAGCGCAGTAATGGCAAACTCTCGTTTTACTATAGAAAGAATCATTGGTAATAAGTTGGTTTCGAAGGCGATGGTCATATCGAGATTGTATTTTTTACAGGTCGCATCAATGAAATCACGGTGGAAATAACCCGACTTGAACATAATCAGTTCTTGAGCGAAAAACTCTTCAAAGGTAATGAATGGTTGTGACGCTAATGGGTGTTCTTTACCAACAACAGCTAGCATCTCAGAACTCAACAAGTGATCGGTTTCGAGATCATCTGGGACATTTTCATGATTGATAACCCCGATATCCAGTTCGCCGTTTAACAGCATTTCACGAATCGAAGCGGTACCAGCATCTATAAGCGTCAGTTTTAGGTTTGGGTATTGGCTTTTAAAGGCCATCACCACCTGTGGGAAAAAGTAGCTCCCCATCATACTTGGAGCGCCTAATCGCACTTCTCCCTTTTCTAGTCCCTTTAGCTCATTCATTGCGAGTTGAGCATCATTGAACTGTTGGGCGATTCGCTTCGCATGCTCAAATAACACTTTGCCCTCTTCCGTTAAGGTGACGGATTTATCTCCGCGACGAAATAGAATCAACTCAAGTGTCTGCTCTAGTTTTTTAATGGAGATACTCAATGCAGGCTGTGCGATATGCAGCGCTTTGGCGGCCTGAGTGAAATTGCCAAACTGAGCAACAGCCAGAAAATGTCGAAGTGGTTTTGATTCAAGCATGTCGATATATTAATTATATAGAAGTGATATTTTTAATATATTTCTTTAATCACCATTGTACTGATAACTTGTTCACAAATAGCTTACTAACTCGCGCAGGCACAACGTAAATGTTTGATAAAGGCAGCCCTCAATACAAACGTATCACCCAATCATTGGCGATTGGATCGTTTATCATTTTCTGTAACCTTTATCTCTTTCAGCCAATCTTGCCGCACATGGCCGAGCACTTCCAAGTATCGGAAACTCAGATCAACTGGCTGTTTGCCGCGACAACACTTGGGCTTTCCATCAGTTTGGTGCCTTGGGCAATCGCATCTGAAACCTTTGGCCGAAAGCCCATCATTCTGTTCAGTCTGTTCGCTATTCCTTTGATTGGACTGAGCATGGTGTTCACGACTACTCTACTACAGCTTGTTATTGCTCGAGCATTCATGGGAATTGCAGTCGCTGCATTTGCAGGTGTGGCTGTTGCCTATTTGGTTGAAGAGTTGTCACCTAAGGCATTCGCCATCGCGATTGGTGGGTATATTGCGGCTAACTCATTAGGTGGCATCTTCGGTCGTGTATTGGGTGGCTTGATTACGGACTATTTCGACTGGCATGCAACAGTTCTGTTTTTCGTTGTCGGCTCTTTGCTTGGCGCACTCTATATTGCGTATAGTCTGCCTGACCAACAAAACTTCAAACCTCAGAAAGGGTTGTTCTTTCATCATAACCGCTCGGTTGTGATGCACTTAAGAAACCGTACCTTGTGGCTCGCGATGTTGATTGGTGGCGCTAACTTTGCTCTGTTCGTTAACTTGTACTCAGTAATGGGCTTCAGGCTTGTATCTGCACCTCACTCGGTACCCGTTGGTTTAGCTTCGCTGATATTCCTATGTTACTTAGCCGGTACGATAACCTCTAAACTTTCCAATAAATGGACACTTCGTTTTGACCCGTTAAACGGTATATTGATCGGCGTGTGTATCAGCTTAATTGGTATGTTGGTTTCTGCCGTCGACAAAGTCCCATTCATGTTAGCTGGGTTGTTATTGATCAGTGGCGGAGCTTTCTTCGCCCATACCCTAGCCTATTCTTGGGTAAGTCAAAAAGCACCGAGCGCGAAAGCGACAGCAACGGCACTTTACTTAGTTCACTATTACATAGGCGGGAGCTTGGGTGGTTTCTTACTCTTATATTGCTGGCAGTTGTTCGGTTGGAATGGTGTTATCGCCGGTGGTTCTATCTTCTATGTTGCGATATTTGCTTGGGTCTACCAGTTAAAACAACTTCAAGTGTCAGCCTCTAAACTCGCACAAGCATAAGTACGACTGAGGTTGTAACTCAATTATTGCTTTTGATTAACGTCCGTTCTGATATCCTACGCAAAATTTCATTTCGGAACCTGTTATGTCGAACACTCAAAGCTCAGATCTTCAAACCATCCATGACCAAGTAAAACAGTGGTTAGACGATGTCGTTATTGGCCTAAACCTGTGTCCATTTGCAGCTAAGCCACAACGTAATAAACAGATTAAGATCTTTGTGAGTGAAGCGAAAACGGAAGAAGCGTTACTAGAAGACATCATGACGCACTTTGTAGAATTAGATAACACGCCAGTCGCAGAATTAGAGACGACTTTGGTGGTTGTGCCTAACATGCTGCAAGATTTCTTCGACTACAACATGTTCATTGATTGGATTGAAGCCTTGATCAAGCAAGAAGATTGGGAAGGCGTTTATCAAGTGGCAACCTTCCATCCAGACTATTGCTTTGGTGGTGCGGATCCAGAAGACGATGAAAATCTTACTAACCGCTCTCCGTATCCGGTTTACCATTTGATTCGTGAAGCGAGTATGGAAAAAGTGTTGAAGCACTACCCCAACCCTGAAACGATTCCTGATACCAACATCGCGAGAGTTGAATCTTTAACACCCGAAGAGCGTCGTAAGTTGTTCCCTTATCTATTCAGTTAAGAACTAACCTTTGAGCTTTAAGAGCTGACAGCTTCAACTTACGAGTCTGAGTGTTCTTGATGATATGGGCGAGATATAAACTGATCTCGTCCATTTTGTTTAGCAATGTACAGGCATTCATCGGCAACTTTGATTAGCGAGTCTAATGCCGACATTCTCTCCCCTTTGCTATCTCCAGTGCTCAACTCAAAATGACACGCACCAATTGATATGGTGATAGGCTTACTATCTAGTGTGATTTTCTTCATTTCTTGTAAAAGAGTCATGAACTTATCTTCAACACCACTTGGTGTACTATTTGGATACCAAAGAATGAACTCTTCACCACCAAAGCGAGCTACAAACTCTCCATCTTGAATATTATTGCGCAGAACGTTTGCCACTTTCTTTAAAACAACGTCACCCATTTGGTGACCGTAAGTGTCATTAACGACCTTAAAGAAATCGATGTCTACGACGGCTAGTGTCCCTTTACCTAGAGAGCCTTTTAACTGCTCCACTTCTGCATTCAACGTTTTGAACAAGCAACGTCTATTTGGCAAATGGGTCAGAGGATCGTACATAGCTTGGTACTCTAACTTCTCATTCAGCTCTTTGAGTTTTCGTTCTTGCTGTCTTCTAACCAGTTCCACTTCGATCCATGAGGCCATTAACCGCATAACGTCGATATCGAACTCTTTAAACTCGCGATGATAGGGAGCTGGGCTTGAAAAGTTTAAGGTGCCATAAAGCTCATCATTGACGAAAATCGGGATACCAATATAAGACTCTAGCCCAAAAGATTGGTAAGCGGGATGCGTCGCATACTTATCGTGTTTGCCACAATGCTCTATGCAGATAGGACCAATCGATTTACAGGTAATTTCGCAATAGGTTGAACGATAATCGAAGATATCGCCACTATTGAGCTCAACCCCTTCAGGTGTGACAGAGTGTTCAACTAAGTAAGTATTACCCTCGACTTTAGATAAAATACCGATATCAAGGTTGAAGCGTTCAAGCCCCATGATAAGCAGCTGAGCGATCTGAATATCGAACCCTTTTCGATAATCATTGGTGATTTGATACAAACGACGTATAACAAACTTCACTTTCATTAGCTTGGTGCATAACTGTGATCCTACGACGGAGAACTGATTGGCAATATTACGTGTGGCCTACTGTAAATTATATATTAATCAATTAGTTTTTATGCAAGATACCTCATTAAACCAATGAATAAAAGTCGACTTTGCGTTAGCACCCTATTCCCAGCTTTGGTAAAATACCCCATTAACGAAACAGAATGGATAGGAAAATGAACCTTTCTCAACTAAGCCAAGAAATCTACGATCACCTTTACCGCGACATTGAAGAGTTCCGCAGTACTTTTGATCTGCCTGTTGCTGCTCCTGAAACAATGGACGAAAAAGGCGATACGCTACACACATCTCTAGCGATCGAAGAACTAACAGAACTTGCAGAAGCTGACTCTAAAATCGAACAAGCGGACGCTATTGTAGACAGCGTTTATGTTTTGATGGGACGTTTAGTTCACCTTGGCCAAGCTAAGGTTGAAGACAACCTAGCAATCAGCTACCTGATCGACCTACTGTTGAATGTTTCTAAAAACCGCTCAATCGACTTTCTGCCTTGTTGGGACGAAGTACACTCAAGCAACATGAGTAAAGTGTGCCGTAACGAAACAGAATACGCAGAAACTGAAGCTTTCTATGCTGAGCAGAACATCAAACTGATGGCTGTTCAAAAAGGTGAATACATCATCGCTAAGTGTGCGGAAGATTTCGTATCGGAAGGCAAGACAGTTCGCCAAGGTAAAGTACTAAAATCAGTACATTACCGCCCTGCGAACCTTGAGTCTCTAACGGCTTAAGTAAGGCTACAACTGAAGCACTTTAAAGCCGCAGTTGACTAAAATCGAAAACGCCACGTTATTTTAACGTGGCGTTTTATTATCTATTAGAAAGCCCTAGCTGTGGTAATTGGAGCCTTGTATTAGAAGCAGAACACTATACCAGTCGTGCCATGTGATAAGCCGCCACATATTCGCCATTTCTGAAAGCGAACCCAGCCGACTCTCCTTCAATAACAAAACCGAATTTCTTGTAGAGACTGATCGCTCTTTCGTTATCGGTGTACACCGTTAGCTCCAGTCGTTTGATGTTAATCCAGTTATCACACAAGTCGATCGCGGTCGCGAGCAGTTGACTACCGACACCTTTGCCTAATACATCGTCTTTAACACCCATACCGAATGAAGCAACATGACGCCTTCTCGGGTTTACACACACTTCCATTCCCAAATTACCAACAATCTCATCGTCGATCATCGCGACATACGAGTACACGTTGTCGGGCATATTTGAGATTCGTTTCTGCCAGCTTTCCAAAGATGGATTTGGGAGTTGCAGCGTACCGGTATAAGCGTTTGTGCATTCGTAAACTTCTTTGATTCCCTTTGCATCTGACGGTTCAGACCGTCTCACTATAATACTCATCGCAACTCCTACTATTTTCATCGCTAAATATGAAACACATCCTTAATGTGCACCTAGACACACTATCAAATAGTAAATATTTAACAATAGGTTAGATAAAATTGTTTTATTGGATCTGATGTGGGGAATGTATGTGGATGTTCTGAAGAAGTAAATTTTAAGAATCAAGGTTAGTTAAACTAGAGGTAATTCGATATGGGCACCTCGGGTGTGCCCATATCATGAAACCTATAGCGTTATTTAACTGGACGCCAAACGCCCCACTGATCATTTTCGTAGGTAGCTTTAGGGTTTGTACCACCTTGAACCCACCATTGCGCTTTCCATGACTGGTTCGAGTAAGTCACGACTTCGCCACCAAGGTAAGTAGCTGATGAATCCCATGTGCCTGGGTCAGGAGTCGGATCAGGATCCGGCGTTGGATCTGGGTCTGGTGTTACGCCACCGTCATCAGCAATTACTTCAAAAGTGAAGGTTTCAACACTTTCGCTTTCAATCGAGCTAGCCATAAACGATAGAGTTTCGTTTGCAGTGATGCCAGTGGTATCAACTACGATAGAAGCCGTGCCGTTATTTTGAATGCTTACTGAAGAGCCTTGAGTTTGAGTCAATGTCGCCGCTTCGCTTGTTGCAATCACAACTTTGTCGCCAGCATTCACTACGTTGTCACTCTTCACTAGCTCGTAGATGTCGCCTTTCAATGGTTCAACACCACCGTCGCCACCATCAATCAGCGTTAACTGACCAGAAGCACGGCTATCTTTTGAGTTAAAGAAGTTACGTGAAGGATCGTTTTGGAAGTACATGTAGTGCTGCATTTCAGTGTGCCAATCACCAATGAAGATCGCGCCATCTTTAAACTCTTCGTGCCAGCCGTTAATCTCTGAAGCCAACAAGCGAGCCCAATCGTTAACGTTTGAAGCGTCGATAACGATGTCGAAGCTACGCGCGACTTCACCGTACTTGTTGATGATGTCGTACTTAACCGTATCACCAATTTCTGGCGTACCAAACTGGTCAGAAACAAACAGGTCGCCACGGACTAGATCAGGTTCAGGACCCGGCTCTGGTGGAGGGGTTGTTCCCCCCGCGATAGTGATGTCAGAACAGTTATAGAAGCCTTCACCCGCGGCATCGTCACGTTGCCAACTTCTTGGATAAGATCTAAATCACCCCACGCTAGGCCTTTGCTCAGGTCGGCGTTTGGTTTTGTTAGGTAGAACTCCCAGAATGACGGGTTGTGTGGTGCAGTCGCGTTGAATACATATTCAAATGTACCAGTGCTTAGCTCGGTGCGAGTCCAACCTGTATGAGGTGCTCCCATACCACGTTTTTGCGAATCATTGGCATAACACAAAGTGCCGTCTGGAATCGCCGCTTTCACAGCATTAATGTTGTTGAAATCTTGGATATTTTTCGCATACTCGTTGCGTTGAACGAAAGGATATGACCCAGAAATATCTTTTGCTTGAGCACATGCCGCATTTGGTGGCGTACCTGACCAAACTCCGCCCTGCTCGTAACACGTATTCTGACGTGCACTTGGAAATTCAGACCAACCATGAGCGTTTGCTACTGATGGTACGCTGGATAGCATAGCCATCCCCACTGCTATTTTTAGAATATTATTATTTGCTGTTTTCACTTTCCCACTCTCTATTATTTTACCCCCGTATGCAATATTGATTGGATATTTACTAATCAAGATTGCAGTTCGAGGGTTTATAGTTTCTGACTTAAAGAACACGGAAAATATATACGTCATAACTATCAATAAAAGTGGGATTTATTTTGAAAGGAATCAGAGTCACACAACTCAAAGAAATGTGTTAGAGATAGATGATATTGCTTCGAATTATCGATTTTTACCGACACGAATTACGCATTCCCTAAGAAAATAGTTCACTAGGAAGGTATTTTTTTAGGGAATCAATTGGAGTGAAACGCTCGCATAAATAATGATATTGAGTGCTTTTGATCATCATCAAAACGTTGTTGAGACTGTTGCAAAGTCGCTAAGTTACTAAGCTATTAAGCTACTGAGCGTATGCGTTTATAAATAGATAAATCATTAAACGTTAATTTGAACGAGCTAAACTAATAGCGGCTATTCATGCCAAATCGATTCGACATATCATCGTCCATACGACCGCCCTTCCAACCGCCACCGCCCAACAAATTAAGTACATCACGCGCGTTATATTCCTCACCACCGAAGAAGTCATTAGACACATCATTACGCAGCAATTGAATGGCTGGAGCAATTTCAGCAGCAAGGTCTTGTGGGTCAGCAAACAATGCTAAGGCAACCAGTTGTTGGCGCTTACTCAATTCACATGAACTCGTTTCTACTTGCCCAATAGAGAAAAAATCACTGCTTCCGTACGCTTTCACCAACTTTGCAGAAAGTGATTTGATTACTTTCTTGATTCGTCGTCGTTGAATATATCTAAACAAAGAGATTGCCTTGTATTGATGAGCCTAAGTTAACCAAACAATAGATAAGTTTGATTGTCGACCGAGATGCTTTTTACTTGCGTGTTAAATACGGATTCTAGCTGTTCAGGCACAAGCACTTGCTCTGCACTGCCTGATGTTTGTAGTACGCCCTTTTCGAGCAGCAGTACTTGGTCGGCATGCCTCAAGGTCCGGTTCAGGTCGTGGTTAGCCATGATCACGGCGATGCCCTTCTCTGCCACTCGTTCAATGAGCTTGTATAACAAGGCTTCTTGAGCAATATCCAATGGAGCTGCGGGTTCATCGAGGATCAGCAGCTTTGCGTATGGATTAAGCGTCGGCCAAATTTGCAGACACATGCCCGCCAAGCGAACGCGTTGCCATTCACCACCAGACAATGTCTGAATTGAACGATGAAGTTTGTCTGTGATGTCTAGCATCTGGCTGATTTCGTCCAAAGCTGCGTTGATTTCAATATCAAGGCCGTGTGATGAACTTGGCAGTGACAACGCAAGGTATTGGAACACTTCCAAGTTGAAGGCGGGCCTTGCACTTTGGCAAAGATAAGCGCGATGCAATGATAAATCTTGTAGTGATAATACTGACAAGTCTTGTCCGTCGAACTTTATATCACCTTTGTAGCCATCACCAACGCCAGATATCGCTTCTAATAAGGTACTTTTCCCACTGCCATTAGGACCGATGACATGAGTCACCTGCCCTTGCTTGAGCTCAAATGATAATGGTAATAAACGAGCGCCGACGCTCAGGCTCTTAATTTGAATCATGATTTTTAATTAACATCCAAATGAAGATAGGCGCACCGATACTGGTGGTCATCACACCCAAAGGTAATTCTGCAGAATCGAGTAATGTACGCGCGCAAATATCAGCAAACACCAACAACGCAGCGCCAGCAACGGCAGACAAAGGAAGAAGGTATTTGTTATCAGTACCAATCGCTAAACGCAATAAGTGTGGCACAACCAAGCCAACAAAGCTGATCACGCCACCTAAAGCTACCGCGCAGCCGACTAAAATAGACACAGCGAAAATTAGACGCCAACGTAATCTCGGAACGTTCACACCCAGTTGCGCGGCATGCGTTTCGCCAATCATCAGCTTGTCTAGCTTGCTACCTTGGAGACACAGCCAAATAATCACGGGGATCATCACTAACGTGAGCGAGTGTTGATACCAAGTCACGCCACCTAAGCTGCCCATCAGCCAATACATCAACAAGCGTAGGCTTAAGTCATCACTAAAATAGAACGCCCATGTCACCATCGCACCAGAAAGAATACCTAACGCGACACCCACCAGCAGTAATTTAGCCGTGGTGAGTCGCATCGTTTTTACCATGCTCACTAGAATCACGGTAAAACAGAGTGAGCCTAAAACGGCGGCAATCATGAACAGTTCTGGTGTAGGAGCAAACGGTAAGAAGAACAGCACGATCACCATCGCTAAGCTTGCACCACCAGAAATGCCGAGCACACCGGGCTCTGCTAATACGTTACCCAATAAGACTTGTAAGCTTGCGCCAGATACGGCTAACCCTGCCCCGATAGCAATAGCCGCCAATAGTCGAGGTAAGCGTAAATCAATCAGTAGTTTTTGTTCTAACGTGGACAAGGTGCCCAGAGGGGAAATGAAAAGATCGCCAACCATTAGGTAAATCGCACTCAGCGCGACAAGCAGTGCTGCCATCAGATAAATGGCTCGGGTCCATTTGCGCTGTTTTTGGTGAAGAAGTTGTTGGAAATCCATATCAAGCTACTTTGAAATTGTTCGCGTAACCTTACCTGTATCCCCAAATAAACTCAAGGCTCACACCGTAATGTGAACCTTGATATTTCAACCAGTTGAGCGGTTGTTTTCGTCGTTTAAACCCGAGTCGGTATTAATCGTACACAAGCTGACCGTGGTCGAATCGTGTTTCAACTTCGCACACCATTAAGGCCGCTCGTTGACCGATAGCAACGTTGCGATTTGGGAACACTACTGCTTCGTTTTCATTCTTCGCCATCAATGGCTTATCACCATCATGACCAAACACTTCACCGTGCTTGAACGCCGTAAAGTTTTCAACGGCATCAGAGAACATGAAATCAAAATCATCATGCAAACGAACAATGGTTCGGCTTACGCGATAAGTAATGGTTTTCTTTGGCAAATGCTCTGGTTCTATTTCAGCAATCAAATTGCGCATTGCCAAATCGAAAGCAGTTAACTTATCAAGCTGGTTCTCACCAATTCTTGCTACCTGCCCTAGCTCCATTGTCAGTGCTTGGGCTTCAAAGTTTTCAGCGCTGTACCAACTGAAAGTACTCGTTGGCGCATTGGATAACAACACCGCTTCAACGTGAGCACTGTTAATGAAATCGAACAAGGCTTTACTGCGAACTTCGTGTCGAACCTTAGGGCTTACGGCGAAAGAGTAATGCTTAGACAAACGGATAGCACAGTGCAGATCTAAGTGCCAACGAGTGGCAGGCACCGTTTCCTTGTAAAACTCAGTAACCAAGTACTTAAGGTTCTTCGCGATGTCCACTTCTCGATTACTCTCGTACTGTTTTTCATCAAACAGACGGTTCATATTCACATCAAGAAAACGCGTATGCGCATTGGTCGCTTCTGGGTGAGCAATGATGAACAAACATCTTGCTGTCACGACTTGGAAGCCGGTTTCAATATCCTCAATGAGCTTATCAATCAGCTCCATTGGTGAAGTTTCGTCGCCATGAACACCTGTTGAAAAGATGATGTTCTTGGTCTCAGAATTATACTCTGCGGGAATCACTTCCAATACACCGCGTTGATGAAGCTTAATTTGAACACCGTTACTCAGTACGGTCTGTCCTGCAACCACTTCTTGCTCAAGATCTAGGCTGTCAAAAAGAAATGATTGGCGAAAGAGGGTCTTCGTCATGCGCTACTCCTTAATTGCACGGCCGTATGTTAATAAATTGTACATAGAAATTGTGTTGCTAGGATCGCACTTATCAATAGAAACTCCGTTATCACTCACAAATACTACCCATATATTTTTGTATTACCTGCTGACTTTACTAACCGACATCTATTCCAAATAATTTTACCTATTTAAAACAACTTTTGGTTATCTCTGTTTATATCAGCAAGATAAGAGCCACGTAAGCTAACACAGCTCTTACCTACCATGAACAGATTGAGATCAATTAATCTTCCTGATCGAGCAATCTTTCAAATTCATCGATTTGAACTTTGACCATGTCGATGCTTTGTTGCCAAAAGTCAGCTTGAGTCAGGTCCATTCCCAAATGTTTTTGAACGACTTCTTCCGCCATCATGCTGCCCGTATCACGAAGCAAGGAAACGTAATCACCGTAGAATTGTTCGCCCTTAGCATCGCGCTGAGCGTAAACACCTTTACTGAACAGGTAACCGAACAGGTATGGGTAGTTGTAGAAGCTCACTTGAGAGATGCTGAAGTGCAGTTTGCTTGCCCAGAAGTAAGGGTCGGCTTCTGTCATTGCATCGCCATACCACTCCTTCCAAGTGGTTTCCATCAAGTCACACAGCTGCTGAGCCGTTAGCTCACCTTTTTCACGCTGCTCATAGAAGGCTTTCTCAAACTCGAAACGTACTGGAATGTTTACCATCAAAGCGAGTGAAGAAGAAAGCTCTTCCCACAACATTTCAAGTTTCTCATTGCGTGTTTGTGCTTGTTTTAACAAGTGGTCACGGACGATGTTTTCAGCAAAGATTGAAGCGGTTTCTGCTAGCGTCATTGGGTAGCGCGTCTGACACAAAGGCATGTCTTTCATCACCCAGTTATGGAACGCATGGCCTAGTTCGTGTGCCAATGTCATTAAGTCTGAGCGGCTACCGCTCCATGTCATGAACACAAGAGGTGTACGTGTCGCAGCAAACTTGGTGCAGTACGCGCCTAAACGTTTGTTCGCAGCCGGAGCGGCATCAATCCAACCGTTCTCAACCATTAATGCGACAAAATCAGCCATCTCTGGATTGACTTCAGCAAAAGCGGTTTTGATCACTTCAATCGCTTCATCAAATGAATAAACCTTAGATTCGCTGTCACCCAGCGGAGGCATCGCGGCTAAATGGTTCCAAGGCTTCATTTCATCAAGCCCGTGAACTCTTGCCATTAACAGACCTGCTTTCTGGCCTACTTCGCGATTTGCCTTTGCTACCGACATCATGGTGTCTAGCGTTTCAGGTACGATGCGGCTGGCGTGTAGGCTTGGATCAAGGAAATGTACGTCGCTTATTTTCGAGCGCTTTTTGTTCTCTGTCAGTCGCCAACCCGCAAGCGCATTTAGAATTGAAGCAAAAGACTCTTGGTGCGTCTTCATTGCGCCTTGGACTGCGCGCCATGCCGGTTCTTGTTTGTCGAATTCGCTGCCGTACAACAAGCTCGCAGCTTGTGAAAAACCTAGCGCTTCGTCTTCACCGTTCAGCTTTAGCGACAGTTTTAAAGAACCGGTTAAGTTATCGTACAAACGACCCCATCCATCACGGCCATCAACCTTCATCGCGGCCAATAACTGCTCTTCAGCAACACTAAGGCGGCTGCTTGATAACTTACGCGAGCTTTCAATCGCAAAGCGTTGTCCTGCTACATCTGCGCTGTCATGCTCTAAAACTGCATCAATAAACTCTGGTTCTGCGTGGATTAGCGTGTCTTCATAAGGGCTGAACGCTTGAGACATTTCAGAATTCAGTTTCGCAACTCGACCAAGCAGTGCTTTGGCTTCTGTGTGCGTCGCGTCTACCGATGCGTGGCAATTAGCGAAGGTGTTGATTGTGCTCAGTAACGTGCCTGCCGCTTCAGAAGTTTGAATGGCGTTTTGCATCGCTAGGATAATATGACGCTTTTCAACGTGTAGGTACAACAGCTCAATACATTGTTGAATGAGTTCAATGTCCTGTTCGATTTTTGCATCATTAAGATCGCGATAAGCAATGCTTAGATCCCAACTCGGTGTTGTCATGACTAAATTCCTTTCACGTAGGTAGTAATACCAATCTGGTATAGCGGCTGTAAACGCCGCTTTATATTTCGATTCTTATTTCTGTTTCTATTTACAGATCTAATAGATTGTTAATTCTTAAACTGTGTATTTTTAACACTCAGAGAACAGGTAGCCCTATCGATTTAACGCTGATAAAACTCTGCGCAAACTGAGTGATTTGAATATGAGTTATCGACGCGTTTTCTATCGATAGCTTCGAGTACAAACTCGGATTTTTCCAATCAATATCAAGACAATGTGCTAACAGAATGCGAATCACACCACCATGGGTAACCAACAATATATTGTCACTTGGATCATTCAAAAGTTGCGACCAAGCTTGAGTTACTCTGTTATGGAAGCTCTGTAAACTTTCCGCGCCAGTCAGTTGATGGTTTGCGGGATCTTGCCAGAAGGTGTCTAACATCGCCCACTTGTCTTCAAGTTCATCAAATGCGACCCCGTCAACCTCACCAAAATTCATTTCTTGGAAATCTGGTGCAACAGACAGAGGCACCGACATGCGTTGTGCAAACAAGCTCGCGAGATCACCACATCGTCTGAGTGGCGAAGAAACCACGCAATCAAAGGCAATATCTTGTTTTATCAGCGCCCCACATATCCGATCTTGAAGATCAGGATTAACCAACACATCAGATGAACCATTAAGTGCCGCTTCGCCTTCGACTTTGCCATGTCTTAGTAGATAGATGTTTTTGGTTGTTCCATTTTCCATTTGTTCAACTAACCTTTGATACCAATCTAATTATGAGTCGAGCTTTGAGTCAAATAGCTCGACGGCTTTAAGCTCAATGGTAATCCTGCAGCAACCAGCGTAACGCGTTCAACGACGCGAGCTAGCGCTTGGTTCATGCGACCCGCATTGTCGACAAATAGGCGCGACACTTTACCTAAAGGCACCACACCTAAACCGACTTCGTTAGACACCATGATAATTTGCGCCGGGCTTTGCTCTACGCTTTTCACTAAAACTTCGACCACGGCCTCAACCTGTTCATTGGTCGCATCATCACCCAACTCAAAAATAATGTTGTTCAACCACAAAGTTAAGCAGTCAATCATCACCACATCGTTTTGATCAAAAGACTGCAGTTTTTCGGCTAATTCAACAGGGGCTTCATGCTCAATCCACAGCTCACCACGACGTTGTTGATGATGCGCAATTCTCTCACGCATTTCGTCGTCCAAATAAGTGGCCGTCGCAATATAGTTGAGGCGTCCATTTGAACATGCTTCAAGCGCACATAATGCCTGTTGTTCTGCAAAACTAGACTTACCAGAACGAGCCCCACCCAATACCAGATGGCTATTTCGCTGACTTACTTGATTAATTTGATTAGCTTGATTCGTGTTTGTCATAAGGAGCCGTTATAGAAAGCCATTGTAAAATGCAGTAATGAATACAAGGTAAGTCAGCAACTCCATCAACTGTTGAGCAGCCCCCAAGCAGTCGCCAGTAAAGCCACCAATTCGAGCCGTTAACCACTTTTTGAAACCTGTTCTGAACAGATAGGCGACGACAGATAAAACCAAAGCGAGCTCAAGACCAAACCACAAGCTAGGCAGAACGCCCACAAGCAATAAAAAGACAAGTTCACCTTTAGTTTGCTTGTTCGCCAATGGCTTACTTTTACTGGTATCTAAATCGCTAACGTAAGGCATGTCGTAAATCAGTGATGCAGCAATTGCACGGCTAAAGGTATAACTGGTCACGATAACCATAAACAAATTTGTCATATTCGCTAGTTCGTTTAATAGAACCCACTTGCCAAGCAGAGCCATAACCAGTGCAGACGCGCCATAAGTACCAATTCGACTGTCTTTCATGATGGTCAAACGGCGTTCTAAGGTCATACCGCCGCCAATACCATCCGCCATATCGGTTAAGCCGTCTTCATGGAAAGCACCGGTTAGCATCAAGCTAAAGCTCATCATCAAAAAGATGGCCACTGCACTCGGCAGTATTGCATCGAGTAGCAAGAACACACCGCCACACAGAACACCAAGTAACAAACCAACCGTTGAAAAGTAGCGACCCGAACGATTCATGCGCTCTTCTGAATAAGGCGTATTCTTCGGCATCGGCAAACGAGAAAAGAAACCCATCGCCAACGAAAAAAGTTCCCATTGGTATGTGATGCTATCTTTCAACGATCTTTTTGGTGCATCACTCATTAAACCGTGACTCCAGCACTCGCAAAACTCGCCATGTTGTTATAGAACTCTGCCGCCGCACGAATTATTGGCATAGCTAGCGCAGCACCTGTGCCCTCGCCCAATCTCAATCCAAGATCGAGCAGTGGCTCAGCGTCTAGCAGGTCTAATAGAATCTTGTGCCCCGACTCTTCAGAGCGATGAGCAAAGATCATGTAATCACGGCAACTCGGTTCAATTAGAGTCGCGACATACGCCGCAACCGACACGATAAAACCATCGACCAACACAGGGGTTCTGTTTTCGTAAGCGCCAAGGAAGCCCCCCACCATTTGAACTATTTCATAACCGCCGACTTGGCTTAACACCTCTTTTGCGTCAGGATTTATGCAACGAGCAACACCTTGCTTAACCACCGCCACTTTACGTGCAAGCTGTTCATTGTTGATACCAGTGCCTAAACCAACACACTCATCTGCAGTTCGGTTTGCTAGCGCACTTAAGATGGCAGACGCGCTGCTGGTATTGCCGATGCCCATTTCACCAAACATGATGATATTCGTGCCATTCGAAATGGTTCTAGATACAAGCTCAGTTCCCAGTTCAATCCCACGTTCAACAGTTTCTAAACTCATTGCCGCTTCATTGGCAAAGTTATTGGTTCGCGTACCTAAGCGCTGAGAAATCAACATGTCGCTGTCAGATTCAACAGGCAACAAAATCCCAGTGTCCACGACTGTAATTTCGACGTTGTTTACCGCACAAAAGCAATTAATCGCTGCGCCACCGCTTAAGAAGTTCAACACCATCTGTTGCGTGACGGCACTTGGAGCAATACTCACACCTTCATCTGCTATGCCATGGTCGCCAGCAAAAATGATGATACGTGGCTTATTTAATTCAATGTGTTCGACCGCAGCTTCTTTGCCTTGGCTCTGAATCAATGCCAATTGATGAGCGACTTTTTCTAGTAAGCCAAGCGCACCGAGCGGCTTGGTTTTTTGGTCAATACGGTGTTGGATGTACTGCGAGTATTGGGTATCTAACATAGTTTTTAAAAACGCTTATTCTGGGTACGTTAATTTAGGATTGGCTATTTTGGGCGAGCAACAGAGAACACATTAGAAAGCGTCGCGTATTCACCGCCACCAAGTCGAGACAGTGGGTCCAATGCCAACGCATCAACCTTAAGACGTTCACTCTCTTTATCGATCACGTCTTCGGAAATGTACACGGTTTCGACTTGAGCAAAGATAAGGCTTTGTGGCACATCTCCAACTTCTTTTACTTCGTACAAGGTGCAGCCAAAAGCGACCGCGCACTCTTTTACTCTTGGTAAAGAAAAGCCTTCAAATTCAACCAGCTCAATATCATTCGCGGTGATTTCAGAATCACCATGATCGAGTGTGGCTGCTGTCGCAGTCATTGTTTCGGCAGAACTTGAAGAAGCAATGTGAATCACTAGCTTACCCGTTTCTAAGGCGTTACGAGTGGTATCTTTGATTTCGCCAGCCGATTTCTTCCCGACCGACAACATCAGTAGCGGCGGATTGCTAGAAACAGGCGTGAAATAAGAGAAAGGCGCTAGGTTGTACTCTTGTTCAGAAGATTCCGTCAATACCCACGCAATAGGGCGAGGAACAACGGTTTGTGTCATCAGGTGATAAATCTGAGTGGGAGCAAGAGTATCAAGCTTGAGGTTCATAGCACGTCCTTGGTCTATGTGAATTACGACTCAGTTTACGTGTTAAGCAATGCTGTATCTATGCCTAATCAACAGAAACCGTAGAGAGTGTTCTTAATTTAAACAGATCACACTGGTTTTTTCTCAAATTGACAATCAAATTGACGAACCCTAAAACACCTACAATACTGATAATAGATTTATCAATAACTTACATTTTGGCATCGTTTATGCTTTATCTAAAGTACTTGTTAATCTCTCCATTGATAAGTACCCATACAGTGAATGCCCACAACACTGACGCTACACAAAGAAAGACAATCGATTGAAAGACAAAACAGAGCAACGATTTAGGAGGTGTAATGATTCCAAACTCAAGTAAAAGAAAACCAAATAAATCAAGTAAGAAAACCAGCAAAAAGGTAAGGAAAATCCCACTCTCCTTCACCTAATAGCTATCGAAGCAATAAGACAACAAAGTAGTAAAGCAAATAACAAGCCCGTCGCCCAGCGGGCTTTGTTATCTTTAACACCTTAATTGAGGTTTACCTAGCTAAGCACATACCTTCCGTATAAAAGCCCATCATCAAACCCCATCTTCCTAACGCTCATTCATGAAACTTTTGTTCGCTTAAAATTCAAACACTGTTTATATTAAACAAGCACTTGTAGAGCGAGTAAGGAATAGAATGAGTATTAATGGAGATAAAACATCGGTTGTTATAGCTGGTGCGACAGGGCTAATTGGTCATCATGTCCTGAGACTGCTCATTAACGAGCCCGCTGTAGAACACATCTATGCTTTGTCACGAAGAGCATTAGGTGAAGAATTTCACTCCAACAAACTCGATACACTCATCCACAACGATCTACAAGTAACGAGTTGGGACGACACCAAAGCGACGCCCAACTTAGGCATTATCTGCTTAGGCACAACCAAGAAAAAAGCAGGTTCAAAAGAAGCGCTGCGAAAGATCGATGTAGAACTGGTTAGCCAAGTGGCACAGTCGATGAAATTCCTTGGAGTTCAACGTGTCGCAGTCGTTTCTAGCTATGGCGCTTCGCCAGACTCCTATTCACACTATCTGCGCTGTAAGGGACAAATGGAGCAAAACCTAAAACGTATTGGCTTCAAGCAGCTCTTCATCGCTCGTCCAGGCCCGCTGGTGGGTGAACGTGCCGAACCCAGAACTGATGAAAAACTCCTACAAAGAGCCTTCCCTTTAATATCTCCGTTAATGTTTGGAAAATTCAAAAACCTACGCCCTATCCAATCGGAAGATGTAGCGAAAGCAATATTATTCCGATTGTTCGAAAATAATTTCCAAAGTATCGAAATTTACACCTCGACTGACATGCTTAATTTATTAGCGAAATATCGTTAAAACGTCTACCTATTCACCACAATGTTGAATATCCATCCAATCCATTGGGTGGATATTACTAATCGTTCTAATAAATTACTTTTCCTTATTTTACGTTTTGTTACAGGTCGCTATTTTAGCTAACAGTATTTGCGCCCATATATCTAAGCGCCCTATCGATTCAAGGTTATTCATAAGGAAAAACAATGTCATTTTCAGCTATCGCTGCCTTAGCGGTATTCACTGGTATCCTCTTTTTTCTCTACGGACAGCAGAAAAAAGAACACACACTTTCTCGCCTCGTTTTACTCGGTTTAGTTTTCGGTAGTGCTTTTGGCCTTGGTCTTCAACTGCTATTTGGTGAAGGCAATCCTGTTATCAAAGAGGCGCTCGACTGGGTAAACATTGTGGGTCGTGGTTACGTTGGCCTATTAAAAATGGTCATCATGCCATTGGTGTTAGTTTCAATGATTGCGGCAGTAGTGAAGCTTGAGAAAGGCGGCTCACTAGGTAAGATTTCCGGCATCACCATTTCTGTGTTGCTAGCAACAACGGCAATTTCTGCGATTGTTGGTATTGTTGTAACACAAGCATTCGGCTTGTCGGCTGAAGGTTTAACTGAAGGCGCTCGTGAAACAGCACGTATCGCAACACTAGAAAGCCGCATCGGCAGCGTTTCAGATCTAACTATTCCACAAATGCTGGTTAGCTTTATTCCGACTAACCCATTTGCAGACCTAACAGGGGCTCGCTCTACTTCTATCATCGCGGTAGTTATCTTTGGCGTGCTAACGGGTATTGCTGCTCGTAAGGTGATGGCAGAGAAAGAAGAATTAGAATCTCCAATCCGTACGTTCGTTGAAGCGGCTCAATCTATCGTTATGCGCTTAGTTAAGATGATCATGGCACTAACGCCATACGGCATCGCAGCATTAATGGCGAAGGTAGTCGCAACGTCAAGTGCTTCTGACATCCTAAGCCTATTGGGCTTCATCGTTGCTTCTTATGTCGCTATTATCCTGATGTTCGTCGTTCACGGTGTGTTGGTTTCTTTTGTTGGTGTCAACCCGAAAGAGTACTTCCAAAAGATCTGGCCAGTACTGACGTTCGCTTTCACGTCTCGTAGCTCTGCAGCAACTATTCCCCTGAACGTTGAAGCTCAAATCACTAAGTTAAACGTGCCACCAGCGATTGCTAACCTGTCTGCGTCTTTCGGTGCAACAATTGGTCAAAATGGTTGTGCGGGTATTTACCCTGCAATGCTTGCAGTTATGGTTGCGCCTACGGTTGGTATCGACCCAATGGACATTAACTTCATTCTGTCTCTCATTGCTATTATCACAGTGAGCTCATTTGGTATTGCCGGCGTTGGTGGCGGTGCAACTTTCGCTGCACTTATCGTACTACCCGCGATGGGTCTTCCTGTGACTATCGCAGCACTGCTTATCTCTATCGAACCACTTATAGATATGGCACGTACTGCGCTTAACGTATCTGGTGCAATGACAGCTGGTACAATCACAAGCCGCCTATTGGCTAAAAAGGACAAGCAGCAAGATTTGGAACAAGCGAACGCTTAATGGGTTCGATTGATCCAATAACTTGAGTCTCGTTAAACAAAAACCGATGCACATGCGTCGGTTTTTTTATTGCTTATTAGTTTTGTTTATTACTTTACGATCATCCACATTCTATAACGCAAAACTCTATATTTGTTCAATAGTACAATAAGTTAGCCATGAAACATCAGCCAAACTGATATATGATGCACCGCTTCAATATGTCACATCATTCTGGCACCCGTTCGATAACAGGATCCTCATGAGCTTTATTATATTATTACTTCTTCTAGTATTCGTTGGCGTTACACGTTTATTTCAGTGGCGAAAAACCTCTAGTTTTATCAAACTTCTTCTGATCTCTTTATTTATATTGATTGGTTCGGGTTTAATCCCTCGCTATCTACTAAACGACCTGCAAGCCAATTATGAGCGCAAACCTGACATTCAGTGGACCTCTCACAATGCCATTATCTTGCTTGGTGCTGGTACTCAACTCATCGCAAGTACACAAGAATTTGAGCCGACCTTTTTCTCGTTCGGTCGCATCAATGAAACGGCAAGCCAATATAAAAACTGTGCGAAGGCTCAAACCATATGCAAAGTGATTGTTAGTGGTGGAGATGCACAAAATAATGGTGTAACCGAAGCGGAAGTTTATCAACAGCAGTTGCTTAGACTCGGCGTTCCACTAGCCGATATCATTCAAGAATCGAATAGCGTCAACACTTGGAAAAACGCGCAGCTCACCAGTGACCTAATGAAGCATCACCAGTTCGACAACATTGTTCTTGTTTCATCAGGCCTACATATTCGTCGTAGTGAACTCTACTTTAATCATTTTGGATTAAACGTCGTCCCAGTACGAGCCGACTACATGGCTGCTCAAATTTCATGGTTACCATTATGGTACAACTTCGCAGTTACAGACTTTGCATTGCATGAACAATTGGGTTTTGCTCGTTACAACCTTTACAACTTTATGGGTTGGAACAGCAAACGTGAGAAGCCCGGTGACGCCTGATCGCTTCAACCATGATCTAACTAGTTAGTTATTTAGTTATTTAGCTATTTGGCTATTTGGCTATTTGGCTATTTGGCTAGTGGTCATTTAGTATCTAGAAGATTCACAGCTCATAAACAAAAAAATGCAGCCACAATCGAAGGATTGTCAGCTGCATTTTTAATTCGTGCTTCTACTCAGTACTAACGGGCAATTACCACATTAGATCATCTGGGATCACGAAGTCTTTGTACGGGTCATCTTCGTCTACTTCATCTGAGCTTGAAGCTTGCGTATCAACGATAGATTCTTCGTCACGCATTGCGATCTTGTTTGCTACTGCTGTTGGGATAACAACATAGCTTTCGCCTTGGCGCGCAATACTTAGAATGCCTTTACTTAGTTGCTTTTGAGTCAGCTCTTCTACGTAAAGGTATTTAACTAGCGTACCGTCGGTGAAGTTGTATTTGATCTCACCGTTCTTCTGTTCGATCTTGTTCATCTCAATCAGTTGCTTCACTTGAGCTTTAATTTCTTTGCTCAACTGCTGTTCTTTCAACTGTTGGTTTAACTCTTTGTCTTTCGCTTGCTGCGCCAGTTTAGTTTCTTCTGCTGCCGCTTTTGCTTCACGAGACTGAACGCGAGACTTTTTAGAGCCTTTCTTCGCCTTCTTTAATTTTTTCTCATTTACCAAGCCAGCTTTAAGCATCTGCTCTTGGAGTGTTAACTTTGCCATGACTTTCCCAGTTCAGGATTAAAAACTGCACTATCATACCTGTTTTTAAGGTTTCTGTTTACTGAACAAGAGTAAATTACAGAACAATCGCAAAATTTGTGCTGATAGCTCAAAGCTGTCGCCATAATCCCTTCTTGTTGCTCACAATCTCTACTCTCCCCGAACAAACAGTTTTCGTTTAAGCACGCCAACATTGGCTGATCTACCGACTCGAAACCATTATCTGACTCTATTATTCGCGCGCGTACCACTTATCATTCCGACAAAGCAATATGTTAATTTTCAATGGTTAATCAATTTTATAAAACCTTGGCATATATCTCACATTTGAATAAATGCCATAGAGTTATAACTCCAATGTCATAACTCTTGACTACGTTATTCTAGACATCAATCAATAAGGATAACGTAAACGATGAAAACTCAATGGACTTGGTTAGCTGCACTTGTGGCATCCACATCAATCGCTTCGACCTCTGCGATCGCAGACACCGACGTGTATCTTACCAATAACACTAATCAAGTGATGACCATTCAAGCCAACCACACCGGTACCGACCTACTTCAACTCGGTGATGAGTGGCAACAGCATGTTGAACAGATTGGTCCTTGGGAGACGAAGAAGCTGATCAGTTTTAACCGCTGGACTGGTGTGAAATCTGGGAAGACCTATGAGTTTGACACTGTGGTATCGAACGCTGTGGGCGAGAGTTTCACGCTCAACCAAACCATGAAGGGACATTGGTATAACTCGACACTGCAACATGGTTTGAGTGCCGCAGACGTTAACCTAACGTTGCATGACGATCGTAATATTCATCGCAACACCACTGATGCATTCGGGGTCAATGCAGAGCTAGCCCTCAAAGCCGATTCTACGGCGCGTTACGATGATATTTATTACACCATCACCCCACCAAAAGCGGATGAGCAGCCAGAGCCGGATGCCAATACACTCAAAGTCATGACTTATAACATCTGGGCGCTGCCTGCCATCGCGTCGCATATTGGTGACCGCTACGACCTTCTCCCTCAATACGTAAAGGGCTATGACGTGCTGGCGCTTCAAGAGGTGTTTGCCAACGGCAGAGATGAGTTCTTGCGTGAACTTGCGAAAGAGTATCCTTATCAAACTAAAATGCTCGATAAAGATGGGATTAACATATACGACGGTGGTGTGATCATTGTCAGCCGCTACCCTATCGTTAACGAAGCTCAGTATGTTTTCCCTGATTGTACGGGCACAGATTGCTTCGCTGATAAAGGTGTTAACTACGCGGAAGTGATCAAGAATGGTCAGGCTTACCATGTTTTCGGTACCCACACGGCATCATTCGATACGGACACGGCACGTGACTACCGACAACGTCAATTCAAGCAGATGCGTGCACTGGCGCAGTCTCTGAATATCCCGGCATCAGAAACTGTGGTTTACAGCGGTGACTTCAACGTGAACAAGCTCAAGTTCCCGGGCGACTACCAACAGATGTTTGCTAACCTGCAGGCTGATGAACCAACATACTCAGGTTACACCGCTTCTACCTTTGACCCACGCATCAACAACTTTGCGGGTGAGCCTATGTCGGGTGGCGAGAACGTTGAGTATCTCGATTATGTGGTAGTGAGCTCAGAGTATGCCGCTAAAGCGCATAACGACAATCGCGTGGATGTTCCAAGATCAACAAGCAGTGAGTTATGGAAGCACTACAACCTTTCAGACCACTTCCCTGTTAGCGCCGTGATCAAGTAACTCGGTGAACCAATAATGCATCGAGTTATATTAATCCTAATGCTCGTCTTAACGGCGAGCATTATTGGCTATTCGTGGTCATCAAAAACGAACGAAACAGCGCTATCTTCTGCTCAACACACAGAAGCTAAGCCGCGTGTTTCTACGACAACTGATGACGATAATTTCACGCCCACTGCAACCACCAGTTCGGGAAATTCAGCATCGCAGAGCAATCTATCCCTAACTGAATCATCGGGCGGAGAAACGCATGTTGAAAACTTGACTGAGCTTGAAGGTAAGGCTTTATTCGATGAACTCGACGGGTTCTGGAAGCTTTGCCAACAACGCGATGACTGCGCAGAGCAACTCGCACGATTGAAATCAGAATTGCCGAGCATATGGTTTGAGTTACTGAGCGACTATCCGCAGCTATCAGTCGACTGGCAATTAACCCAAAGCACTATCCCTCTTGAATCCATAGAGACTCTTGAAGAGCGTGTTGCCCTATTCAAACAATCTGCACAGCAAGTATGGGGAGAGTTGGCCCACCAGCTATTCGCAGACCAGTTTACTCATTTGGATTTTACGCTTGACGCCAACACCCTTAAAGAGAACGAAGCGAGCCAGTTTTTGGCCAACTATCAAGATTTGCTCAGTGAATGGCAAAACAATACGGACACGTTAAACGCGGAAACACAGCTTCTAAAATATGAATTGGCAGTCTCTTTGATACCCAGCAGCTATAGCCCTGCTGAGATAGTATCAGTCAAAGCCGACCTTCAAGAGACCTACTTAGATGAAATGCAGACCAGCAACATTGCCGCGCGAGAACAGCAAGTCGCGCAACAGCAGCAAACCGTGATGAGTTATCACGAGCAACTGGATCAGCTCAACGCGACCTTAGACTCTCAGCGCTCATCAAGTTATGCCACTTGGACTCAGCACGATTGGGACAGTTACTATCAGCAGCAAGTCACCAATTTCAGAGAACAGTTTTTTAGCAAGTAACGTTTAACTTAAACCGTCACGAAACTGCGCGGGCGTTTTATTGAGCCAACCTTTAAACGCCCTTCTGAAATTTGCAGGGTCGCTATAACCGAGCCTTTCACCGATGTCATCGATACTCATGGTTGTGCCGAGTAACAGCTCTTTGGCCAGTTCCACTCGAACTTCGGTAAGCAATACTTGATAACTGGAATCATGGGTCACTAGCTCTCTCCTTAGTGTACGAGAACTACAACAAAACTCATCCGCAAGTTGTTCAATATTCGGGAAACTGCCTGCGGTTTGATAAAAGATCGTTTTGATTTGGTTAGTCAGCAGATGCTCAGAGTCCAGCGTTTCCACTATCGACTGGCAAGACGCGAGATAGCGCTTCAGTGTCGCGGCATCATGAGTCAATAAGGTTTGTGATAAAACCGAGGCATCAAAACGCAATTCACAATGGCTCTGCTCAAAAACTACAGGGCACTGGAAACGGTCATCATAGAGCTTGGCGTAATTGGGAAAAGCATAAGGCAAAGCCAAAGTGTGAATATCCAATTCATGACCAGTCAGTTCTTTGAACAAAGAGACGATGGAACTCAAGAAATACTCACTGCAGAAAGGGAGCAGATCGCCCACTTCCAAGGTGTTCTCAATCTGAATCACTGCTTGTTCAGAATCTAGAAACAATTTAACCGAGAAGATAGGCCCATTCAGGCGCAAATATTTGAAGCCCGACTTGATGGCCTCCCCGACATTTTGACTGGTCGATAACGCATAACCCAACACACCAAAGTGGCTCAAGCTAGCGTGTTCCCCCAGCCAAAGCCCTAAGCCATCGTGAAGAAAGCTCTGATTCGCCACGCTAAATAACGCAAGTTTATCAGCGTAAGTCAGCTTTCCATTCGGGTCTCGCCAATCCATGTTCGGCAAACCCACATCATTGAGTAGCCTTTCAATATCGACGCCTCGTTGCTCTAGCGTATTTAACAGCAGCGCGATATCTAATGTACCCAACTGATGCCGATGTCCGGTTGGCTTATACTCCGCAATAATATCCAATCGAATCTCCTTATATCTAACCCCTTCCCATAAACATGACTACTCAGCTTCAACAACACTGCTAACAAAATCGTGATTGCTCACGCGCTATTGTCCGAATATGACCTCCCAATTCTACGCTACTCATCGCACAATGGCTTTAGTTGTTAAATTTATGTGAACCATCGCAATGATAAAAACTAACCCTGCCCCACACAGTTTGATTGATTCTAATGGTCAGCCGATCATTGGGCATTTCGATGGCATTCCAAAGCACCTGAACATCGAGAACTTTGACTACCGAAACTCTATGGATGCAAAAGCAAATCTTTGGCAGAAGCACTTCCACTACAAGCAATTCCAGTTTGTCAGCATCGTCTCAGACACGCACATTATCGGCGTAGCTATCGCGGATATTCGCTATTTGGGCTCGGCATTTTGTTATCTGTACGATATTGAAAACAACCATCTAGAAGAGTCATCTTGGTTGAGGCCATTAGGGTTTGATAAACAAGTTACCGCTTCGCCATTTGACGGCACGACAAACATTGCAGGCCAAAGCATCACCTTTAATATTGAAGGCGGGCAATGGCAAGTTCGCTTGAATACCAAACTCATCAAGGCCGATATCGCTTTAGAGCCTAAAGCCGACAGCTTGCCCTTGGCGATGTGCAGCCCAACGGGTTATTCAGGTTGGACTTACACCCAAAAGCACAATGCTTTGCGCATCAGCGGTGAAATCCAAATCAAGGGAGAATCACTCGTTCTCGAACAAGCTCGTGCCGGTTATGACTTTTCAGCGGGCTACATGAGACGTGAAACCAGTTGGCGCTGGGCAAGCATCAATACGCAATCTAATGGCACAGGTATTGGCCTAAACCTCGCGGCGGGCGTTAATGAAACCGGAGGCTGCGAAAACGTGTTATGGGTAAATGGAACCAGACACTTGCTTAACCCGGTACAGTTTACGTTCAGTCGCCAAAACACGAACTTGCCTTGGCAGATAACATCACAAGATGGACGTATAAACCTGACCTTCACGCCCTTAAATAACCGCAGCGAAAAGCTCAATTTATGGCTGTTAAAGAGTAACTTTCGTCAGTTCATTGGTCACTTTTCTGGCTCGATTGAAGACAACAATGGAGTGACACATCAACTCGATGGTGTTCTTGGCCTAACAGAAGATCACTTTGCTCGCTGGTAACGTAATTCTGCTGATTGAATCTCAGGCGAGCAAGTTTAAGTAAACTTGATACTAAGAACGCGTATGGCGTCTCAACAAGGATAAAACATGAATATCGACGCATTAATCAATCACCCAGAATGGCTACTGCTGGTATTAGCGCCCTTATTCGTGGTGTGCATGTTGGCTGAGTATTTTGTCGGTCAGAAGCAAGGTCGACTACCAGACAATTCCAACTATAAACTTTCAGAAGTGATGTGTAACTTCACGCTGGCGGGAATGCATCAACTCTCCGATTTGCTCACTGGGTTATTGGTCGTGCAGCTGTATCTATGGCTGTTTGGTTGGCGCTTAATGGACATTGAAATGGGCGTGCTGAGTTTTGTCGTATTGATGGTGTTACAAGACTTTTTCTATTATTGGTTCCATAGAGCAAGCCATCGTATTCGCTGGATGTGGGCCGCGCACGTCGCGCACCACAGTTCAGAACAGATGAACTTCAGTACGGCTTTCCGTCAGAGTTTGATGTACCCATTCGCAGGCATGTGGCTATTTTGGGTACCGCTCGTCATCATAGGTTTCGACCCTAAATGGGTCATCTTTGTAGTGCTTCTGAATCTAGGTTTGCAGTTCTTCGTCCATACACAATGGATACGAAGCTTGGGGCCACTTGAATACATCTTTAACACCCCTTCGCATCATCGAGTACATCACGGCAAAAACCCGCAATACATAGATAAGAACTACGCCGGTGTTTTGATCATTTGGGATAAGTTGTTTGGTACGTTCGAACCTGAAGTTGAAACTGTACGTTACGGCGTCACCAACCCCGTAAACAGTTTTAACCCTATAATCGTCACCTTTCAAGAATGGAAGG
This sequence comes from Vibrio sp. 10N.237.312.B06, assembly GCF_041464685.1. NCBI lineage: Bacteria > Pseudomonadati > Pseudomonadota > Gammaproteobacteria > Vibrionales > Vibrionaceae > Vibrio > Vibrio sp. 10N.237.312.B06. The sequence goes on along the minus strand of NZ_JBFSPI010000027.1, from coordinate 5,353 downwards.
CTATATTCAAAGATTTGAGAAACCGAGAGCTAACCATTAAACAGAAAGTCCTGTTGATACTCTCCCCCCCATCGGATTAAACGGACGATAGACAGATTGTATTAACTAAGAAACCGCCTCTACTGGATTCAAAGGCATCCCCACCGACTCGATTGAATAGTAAAGCACCGTTTTCCGATAATTTATTTGTGATCTGGGTTGCACGCGTACCGCATACTATCAGATACTGAACAAAACTAACCTTCAGCCACAGTAAACGTTCTGCGCTTGCTGTTCAGGAATTTCAATGAGTTCAGATAATCAGCCGACCTACTTCTTTTTCGATTACGAAACGTGGGGCGTTAGCCCAGCAAAAGACCGTCCGAGTCAGTTTGCGGGTGTTCGTACCGACCAAGATTTCAATGTTATTGGAGAACCTCTGGTTATCTATTGCCAACCTCCTGCTGATTACCTCCCTGCGCCTGAAGCTGCGTTGATCACCCGTATCACGCCACAGAAAGCGGCTTCACAAGGTCTCCCTGAGCCAGAGTTTATCGCTAAGATCCATGCTGAGTTGGCGAAACCAAACACCACAAGCCTTGGCTACAACAGTATCCGATTCGATGATGAAGTAACGCGTTACACCTGTTACCGAAACTTCATTGACCCATATGCGTGGAGCTGGCAGAACGGCAACTCACGTTGGGATCTATTAGATGTAATGCGCGCTGTTCACGCACTGCGCCCTGAAGGCATTGTTTGGCCAGAGAACGAAGAAGGTTATCCAAGTTTCAAACTGGAACACCTATCTGTGGCAAACGGCATTGAACATGAGAACGCGCACGATGCGATGGCCGATGTTATTGCGACCATCGAGTTAGCAAAGAAGCTTAAAGCTGCACAACCTAAGATGTTCGATTACCTTTACAACATGCGTCATAAGCGTAAGCTAAATGACCTAGTTGATATCGTAAACATGACACCATTGATGCACGTTTCGGGCATGTTTGGCCGTGACTGCAACTACACAAGCTGGATTGTGCCTATGGCTTGGCACCCAACTAATCAAAATGCGGTTATCGTGGTTGATTTAGCTAAAGATCCAAGCCCACTACTAGAACTGGACGCTGATGAACTCAGAGACAGACTCTACACCAAACGCAGTGAACTGAGTGAAGACGAGCTACCCGTACCCATCAAATTGGTTCAACTGAACAAGTGCCCTATTCTTGCTCCAGCCAAAACGCTGACGGCTGAAAATGCCGAAACCATCGGTATCGATCGCCAACAATGCTTGAAGAACTTGGCACTGCTGCGCGAACATCCAGAGATCCGCGAAAAACTCATTGGCCTGTACTCTCAAGAGCGCGAGTACGAAAAAAGTGATGATGTTGATACCCACCTTTACGACGGTTTCTTTTCACCTGCTGATAAAACAGCGATGAACATCATTCGTGAAACTGACCCGAACAACTTGGCAGCTTTGGATATCACCTTCAGTGACGAACGTATTAAACCGTTACTGTTCCGTTACCGTGCACGTAACTTCCCATGGACGCTCGACGAAGCTGAGCAATTGAAATGGGCAAACCATTGTCGTGAGTTTTATGAGTGCCGTTTAGAAGAGTACATGCTCAACCTTGAAAACCTCGCGCACGAACATGAAAGTGACGAGAAGAAAATGGCTATCTTGAAGGCGGTTTATCAATACGTAGAAAAGTTAGCTAGTTAATTCCATTATCAAGAGACGTAACACTTTGAAAGAAAGATTGATCCAACTGGTTTACTGCTTAATCTCCTTCACCTTAATCATAGGTGCACTTACAGTAGGTAACGCGTTACAGCACTTTTTGGATACCTCAATCCCAGGCAGTATTTTTGGCATGTTGATTCTGTTTGCCGCCATGGTGATTGGTATTGTTCCTTCGCACTGGGTACAACCCGGTGCAAGCTTGATTATCCGCCTAATGATCTTACTGTTTGTTCCGATCAGTGTTGGGTTGATGGATCACTTCGACATGCTCATCGCGAACGCATTGCCAATTATGGCGAGCGCCGTTGGTGGCACGTTGCTGGTGTTGGTGTCCTTATCATGGTTTTTAGACCGCTTGCTTTCGAGAGGCAACTGATCATGTGGATTCTACTCACCATCGTGGTATTCCTGTTTGCTCGCTGGGTAAGTCAAAAAGTTAACTCACCACTGTGTAATCCCCTGCTGATCAGCATTGGTATCATCATTCCGATACTCACGTTCTTCAAAGTACCGTTTGAGACTTACTATGCGGACAACACCTGGATTACCTACATGCTGCAGCCCGCGGTAGTTGCCCTTGCTTATCCGCTTTATGAACAGCTACCTCAAATCAGAGCCAACTGGCGCATCATCACCTTTGCTTGCACGCTAGGCAGTGTGATGTCGATGACAACGACAGCATTAATCGCAGTGGCTTTTAAAGCGGACTTAACTTTGATTGCGAGTTTATTAGGTAAGTCAGTCACCACACCAATTGCGATGGAAGTATCGAGCCATTTAGGTGGTGAAGCAGCGATTGCGGCAATATTGGTATTGATTGTCGGTCTGTTTGGGGCAATTTTTGCTTACCCAATCTATAACCTGATTGGCATTAAGAGCCCGATCGCCAGAGGTTTAACCATGGGCACGGTATCTCACGCTTTAGGTACTGCGACATGTGCTGAAAAGAATCAGGAAGACGCAGCATTCAGTTCTTTGGCTCTTGTGCTTTGCGGCGTCATTACCTCAATCATCGCACCGAGTATATTTTCGCTCGTGGTTTGGTTCTATTCTTAACCTAAACGATCACTACGCGATCCAGCCCAACCAGAATGCTGTTTATTACAGTGTCTGTTTGGGCTTTTTATTCGCATTTATTTAGCAATAGCAGTCAAGTCACGGTCTTTTACGAGCACTAAGTGCGATATCAGCTGTATAAATGGCTCTTGTAATCGATTTCAAGTGTGACCTCACTCTAATTATGCAAACCAATGTAACAACAACAATTCAATGGTGCTCTTTATCACAGAAAATTCCTGAGCATTGCATAGAATTAAAGCCTAAGGTCAATTAAGGATTCAACATGAACAGTCGTATTACCCTGGCGCTGGAAAGTGCTCCAACAGCAATCAAAGCACTTTTGAGTGACATCGTATTAGCAGACAACTTTGACGCGACATTGTCTCCAGAACAATTTGCTAGCCTACTGCAAGCAAGTGGTTTAGCGGATGACGAGCTACGTATTGCGCTACTTCCTTTTGCCGCAGCCTATTCTTACGCTCCGTTATCTGACTTTTATGTTGGTGCAATCGTGCGTGGTTTGTCTGGCACTCTGTATTTTGGTGCAAACCTTGAAATCGCTGGTGCTCAACTTGGCCAAACAGTACACGCTGAGCAATCTGCAATCAGCCACGCTTGGATGAAAGGCGAACAAGGTATTTCTGATATCACCATCAACTTCAGCCCTTGTGGTCACTGTCGTCAATTCATGAACGAACTGACCACAGCGAAAGAGCTTAAGGTTCAGCTTCCACAACGTGATGAAATGTCTCTGCAAGAGTACCTACCAGACTCGTTCGGCCCTGCTGATTTAGGTGTAACAACAGGCCTAATGACAGAGCTTGATCATAAGTACACGACCGAAGAAACAACACCTATTGTTGTAGATGCGCTAGCAGCACTAAACCGCAGCCATGCGCCTTACACAAAAAACCTAAGTGGTGTTTCGCTACAACTGACGTCAGGTGAAATTTTTACGGGTGCTTACGCTGAAAACGCAGCGTTCAACCCGAGCCTACCTCCTCTGCAAGTCGCGTTAATTCAACTTAAACTGGCTGGCTTCGATTTTGAACAAATTGAAAGTGCAGCTTTGGTTGAAATCGCCGAAGGTAGCATCAGTCACCTAGCGGATACGCAATCTACATTAGAAGCGATTAATCCCGACCTTCCAGTGACTTACTTAGCAATCTAAGTACATCTAATTAACAAAAATTCAAATAAGCAGCCCTATTTAACGGGGCTGCTTTTTTTATACCTGTAATTAACGCAACAACTTGCGCAAACGTTTGCTTTTATCATTGAAATAAGTATGATCACCCCGTTTTCAATCAATCGTTCAAAAGATCGGAAGGAATTTCTATGTTTGGTACTGCTACTCGTGAAAATGCTACTCGTGTACTTCTATTAGGTTCAGGTGAACTCGGCAAAGAAGTTGCTATCGAGTGCCAACGTTTAGGTTTGGAAGTTATTGCTTGTGACCGTTATGCAGACGCACCCGCGATGCAAGTTGCGCATCGTAGCCATGTATTAGACATGTTAGACGGCGATGCACTTCAAGCGATCATTGAACTAGAAAAGCCAGATTATGTGGTTCCTGAAATTGAAGCTATTGCCACCAGCAAGTTGGTAGAGCTAGAAGCACAAGGCTTAAATGTCGTTCCGACTGCGAATGCGACCAAGCTAACGATGAACCGCGAAGGTATCCGTCGCCTAGCGGCAGAAGAGCTAAAACTGAGCACTTCTCCTTACCGCTTTGCAGACACCTTTGAAGACTTCGCTGCCGCTGTTGAATTCGTGGGAATGCCTTGCGTTGTTAAGCCAGTAATGAGCTCTTCAGGTAAAGGCCAAAGCGTTATCAAAACAGAGGAAGACATTCAAAAGTCTTGGGACTACGCACAAGAAGGCGGTCGTACTGGCGCGGGTCGCGTAATCGTTGAAGGCTTCATCGACTTTGATTACGAAATTACGTTACTTACCGTTCGCGCAGTCGACGGTGTTCACTTCTGTGCACCTATCGGTCACCGCCAAGAAGACGGTGATTACCGTGAGTCTTGGCAGCCACAAGTGATGTCAGACAACGCACTTAAAGCCGCGCAATACACGGCTGAACAAGTGGTTAACGCACTAGGTGGTCACGGCATCTTTGGTGTCGAGCTGTTTGTTAAAGGCGATCACGTTATCTTCAACGAAGTATCCCCTCGCCCACACGATACTGGCTTAGTGACTCTTATGTCTCAAGACTCATCGGAATTCGCACTGCACGTACGCGCGTTTACCGGTATGCCGATCAAATCCATCACGCAATACGGCCCATGTGCATCAGCGGTTATTCTGGGCCAAGGCACTTCAACCAACATTCGTTTTGAAGGTCTTACAGAGGCGCTAGACGCACCACAAACGCAAGTTCGCTTGTTTGGTAAGCCTGATATCGATGGTCGCCGTCGTCTAGGTGTGGCGCTGACTCGTCGCAACAGCACTGAGACTGCGATTGAAGATGCAATTGAGAGTGCTTCTAAAGTAAAAGTGATTTACTAGGGCGTGTTGATCTTTCGTGAGTGTTTTTTGAACAGCATGGTAAAGAGT
>NZ_JBFSPI010000026.1:14013-58460 GCF_041464685.1 Vibrio sp. 10N.237.312.B06 | reverse complement strand
GGCTACCGATGTATTGTTGAACGCGAAATGTACAGCAAAGATCAACACGCCCTAATCACCATACATAAAACCTATTCATGATCGTCTTAATATGATCTTATTCAACAATCCGACAATTAAACGAATTGATGCAATAAAAGCCGTTGTTTTACTATTGAAATCATATTTTGAACACATCTCACCCATTTTTACTTAAACCAAGTAGAGTTGCATAAATTGAAGATGATATAGTCCACGAAAATCAAATACCTTGGACACGACCATGCATTCTAGCGACATCATCAAATTGGCAAATTTAGGCGTTAATATCGAAATTTCAAAAGACTCTTCATTACATCCTTCTGATGCGTTGGAAGTGGTAAAGATTGTTGCTGAAATCGGTAGCCAAATCGTCATCAAGAAGAAATACCACACGGACTACCTGATTCAGATGGCTGAAGTGGGCCGTGATCATGTGACGATCGCTGTTTAAGAACCGCCACTATTTCGAAATTGACATAACCTCAGCTTCAACAGTTTAGAGCGACATGTTGATATAAAAATGCAGCATATTGGGGGCAATATGCTGCATTTTCTCTTTTCGTTATGAGCATCGAGAACGCAAAGAGAAACTGGTTAATTATTCTAGGTAGAGTTAGTGGTCAAACAATCTCGGAACACCCGTTTGAACACAAACTTCATTCAAACGTTTTTGTGCCGTCAGTATATTCTCTTTCCAGCGTTCATCTTGAGCCCACATCTCGATCACCAGTGGTACGACGCACTCAGTCTCCTTCAACGTTTCAAAAATAGCATTGAAGTCAACTTCGCCATCACCAATCACTAAGTCTCGAAACTGCCCTTTGTACTCGTCAGTCACTTTATAAGTGTCTTTGAGGTGGATCTGAGTGATATGAGGCTTACTCAGTTTTAGCTCAGTCACTATGTCGTAATTCCAACCAGAAATATTACCCACATCCGGATACGCCGTGAAATACGGTGAATTGACTTCGCGACCCAGCACTTCGAACTTGCTTAAAGAGTTCAAGTAATCGGTATCCATGATCTCCACAGCAAGCATTACGCCCGACCTTTCCGCCAACCGCGCCGAAAGCTTCATTCCTTCAATGAACCTCTGATGGGTCACCTTATCCGCAGGCTCGTAGTAAACGTCATACCCAGCCAGTTGGATGGTACGAATACCCAACTTATAAGCCAACGAGATCGCTTTCTCCATATGGATAACCGCTTGTTCTCGAATCGCAGGGTCAGCAGATCCAAATGGGAACTTACGATGCGCGCTTAAACACATGGATTGCAGCGGTACGCCGTGCTTTTCACAAAGACGACGCAAGGCATACACTTCTTCGTCATTCCAATCTAGTCGGCTGCGACGCTCGTCTGATTCGTCTACCGATATCTCAAGAAAATCAAAGCCGAGCTCTTTGGTTTGCTTAAGTTTATCTTCCCAGCTGAGTTCGTTAGGTAGAGCCTTCTCATAAAGCCCTACACGGTGGCGTAACAGGTTTTGATACATAACGCCTCCTAGTTCCAGTAGCGATCGATCTGAGCTTTTAGTGCTTCTGCTGTTTCTTTACCTTTGTCACCCGCAAGTGCGCGACCCGCGATAAAGGTTTTCGCCTTAATGCCTTCAAATAGGTATAGGTCTTCAGGCACGATGCCACCTGTGATAGAAAGCTCGATACCCATTTCAGACAATGCACGCATCTTCACGAGATCTTCTTCAGTCCAGCCCACACCAGCTAATTCAGCGTCACGAGAACGGTGATAAATCGCTTGTGAAATACCTAGGTCTACCCAAGATTGAGCGTCGTCCATTGTCCAGTTACCATAAATTTCGATTTGGATTTCACCGTTAAATTCATCAGCGACTTTCTTACATGCACCAATGGTTGCGATATGTGCAGCAGCAGAAACGGTAATCCAATCAGCGCCCGCTTCGAATGCCATACGAGCCAAAATAGCACCGCCATCGGTGGTTTTCATATCGCATACAAGGATATGGTCTGGGTGGTTTTTACGAAGCGTAGAAACCGCCGTCATGCCTTCTGCGAAAGCCAAAATAGTGCCCACTTCAATCACATCAACGAAGCTTTCAACGTTGTTTGCCACTTCAATTGCTGCAGGAAGATTTGTTTGGTCTAGGGCGATCTGAATCATTGGTTTAGTCATGTTGTTATCCTTTAATTTGTTCACGTATTAGACGGGCTAAGCCATCATGGTTGTTATCTGTTGAGCACACGCACTGAACGTGTGACTTGACGATGTCATCAGCATTGAGCATCGCTACACCTAATCCGGCGTACTTGAGCATGGAAATGTCATTGTGGTTATCACCGACGGCAATGACGTCATCGGCGTGATAACCGAGTTCTGCGATGTATTCAGCAAGGCGTAGGCCCTTACTGTTACCTTTTGCAGCAAAGTCGATTCGGTTTGACCAAGAACGCTCACCGTTGAAGTTCTCTTCTATCCATGGGTGTTGCATTAAACGGTCTACTGAGTCTTGGCTACCTTCCACCACAAACTTCCAAACGTGTTCGGCTTGCTGAGCCGTTTCAATGAATGATTCCACTTGGTAAATTTGAGGGCGATGTTGCTCTGGTGCCGTTTCTGCCCAGCTTTCCAATGCCAACATGTACGCAAATGGGTTGTAGTGTGAGTACGTCATGGCATGCGTGATGTACATGACCATTTTGAGCTGAAACTCTTCTGCCATATCGATGAAGGTCAGCGCTTTGTCTTTATCTATCGCGTTTTGAGTCAGTACCGTTTCAGTCTGATAGTCGTAAACATAAGTGCCGTTACAGCAGATGACTGGCGTATCTAACCCCAATTCGTAGTAATAAGGTCGTGCTGCTGTGTGGTGTCGACCAGTCACAATCACGACATGACAACTTTGTTTGGCTTCTTGGATCGCCTTTTTCAGTTCTGGATGAATCGTGTGATCATCCTTTAACACGGTTCCATCGAGATCTAACGCCAGCACTTTATACATAGAGTCCTCTCACTTATTCCCTGAAGTCGGGCCTAATCAATATTGAAACTACTTAGAGTCGAAGCTCGTTAAACGGCTTACTTAAACAGCCTACTTAAACGAACATCCGATTTACTGTTGGCCGTAATAAGCATTTTCACCGTGCTTACGTAAGTAGTGTTTGTCGGATAGTTCTGGCTGAATTTTGATGCCGCTGTTCAAGGTGCGCGTTGCCAACGCCATTGCAGAAACTTCTTCTAATACCACCGCGTTGTGAACCGCATCGTTGGCATCTTTGCCCCAAGAGAAAGGTGCATGTCCTGCAACAATCACGCTGGGAACGGCCATTGGATCGATTCGACGCTGCTTGAACTCTTCAATGATCACCAAGCCGGTATTTTTCTCGTACTCTTTAGCAATTTCAGAGTGAGACAATCGACGAGTACATGGGATGTCACCGTAGAAATAGTCAGCATGAGTAGTACCCAAGGCCGGAATATCGATACCAGCTTGTGCCCAAATTGTGGCACTGCGTGAATGAGTGTGAACAATGCCACTCACTTCCGGGAAAGCTTTATAAAGCTCTAAATGAGTTGCGGTATCACTTGAAGGATTAAGTTTCCCTTCAACAATGTTGCCTTCTAGATCGACGACCACCATATCTTCAGCTGTCATATCGCAGTATTCGACACCTGATGGCTTAATCGCTATCACGCCATTAGTACGGTCAAACTCAGAGACATTGCCCCAAGTGAATGTCACCAAACCATACTTCGGAAGCTGCAAATTGGCTTCTAAGACGCGTTGTTTCAGTTGGCTATATATAGACATAGTTGTCTCCTTACGCTGCTTCCGCTTGCAGTAACGCAGCATCAATTAAACGCGCCACTTCTTCTGGGCTTTTGCATGCGCGAAGTTTTGAGAAATCTTCATCGAACTCAATCAAGTTCGCCACTTGCATGGTACCGTCGATGTGTTCTTCTGAATCTTTACCCGCTAGCGTGATCAGTACATCAACTGGCTCATCAACACCTTCAAACGTAATGGGCGTTTCAAGCACGGTTAACGCAAACCCGGTACGAATCACACCATCTTCAGGCCGGCAATGAGGCAGAGCGAACGCATCGTGAATACAGATATAAGGGCCTTCTTCACCAATCGCTTTGGTAATCGCGTCGTAGTAACGCTCTTCAGCAACACCGGCTTTAACCAATGCGTCAGTACCTAGCTTGATCGCCGCTTTCCAGTCAGTTGCTTTTGCGTTCAGTAGGATAGAGTTATTCTTGATAAGAGATTCTTTTAAGTTCATGTTATTGCTCACTTATATAATTGTTTTTATTGGCTCAGCAGTGCGATACCACTGAGCCGTTTATCATTATTTGTGGAAGTTGTTCTCGATGATGGAAACAAGCTCGTCGCCGAAAGTTTTCACCATAATCATGTTCTTAACCGCTAACTGTTGCTTACCTTCCGGCAGACCCGTGATCTTCGCTGCCAGAGCAACCGAAGTAACGATGATGTCGAATGAACCAAGGTGCGATTTGTAATCAGTGATAGCGCTGTTAAAGGTCGAACTAGGAATGCCTTTCTTGTCCAAGTACTCTTTGATTTTCTTAGAGCACATCATTGAAGAACCTTGCCCTGAACCACAGCACACTAAGACACGAACCGGTTTCTGTTCAGCTGCTGGTGAGACGCGAATTTCTGACGTTGTAGGAGCTGATAGAGATTGAGCAGTTGCTGTTGATTGTTGTGGTACTGCGACTTCAACCTCAATGCCCTCAGGTGTTACTGCGGTCATTGTTTCAGCGGCATCTTCTGCGTCTTCTTCAGCTCGTAGTTGTTTAGAAGCGAAGTACATGTAGACACCAGCTAAAGCCAAAATCCCGAAGAAGAACATGTTAGAGCTCGAAATACCTTGCATGATAGGTGGGAAGACGAGAGCCCAGTCAGCCATACCCATCCAGCCATTAAACTCTGCTCCCGATTGAGCAAAGATATGAATTGCCCAAGCAGAACCAACCACCTCGATGATGCCCATCACGAAACAGATCTTCATTACCGCTTTCCAACCACCGAAGTGGTTCGCAAACACACCAATCGTCGCGTTCGAGAAGAACATTGGGATAAAGCCAGGAATGATCATGATAGGAGAATCAAAGGCTAACATTGCAAGAACGGCTGTGAATTGACCAACAGCGCCCCACATGAAACCGAACACCATTGCATTTGGAGAGTATGCGTAGATAGCCGCACAATCGATTGCTAACACAGCGTTAGGAATAAGGCGTTGAGAAATACCATTAAATGCCTCAGACAATTCCGCTACGAACATACGGACGCCGGTGACGATAACTTGAATAGCCACTGCGAATTTCAACCCAGTTTCGAAAATATAGATAAACCAGTGTGTTTTTCCTGCCATGTCTTGAAGGTTATCAAGACCAAATGAAAGAAGAATAATGCCGAAGAAAGCAGTCATGACTAGCGTTGTCGCTGCGATACTGTCGTGGAAAATGTGTAACCATTTAGGCAGTTTGATGTGGTCAACGCTGTCATTTTTGTCGCCAAGCTTAGGAGCAACCTTTGTCGCTACCCATGACGCAAACTGTTGTTGGTGACCAATAGAGAAACCCGCCCCGCCAGTAACCTCTTGGGTAGGCTTGAACATGATGTTAGACGAGATACCCCAGTACAACGCCATCAATATTGCTGAATAGATGATGGTTTCCCACATACCTGCACCAAGCACGAAGTAGAAAACAGCAATGAGGCCAGCTTGTTGGAACATGATATGTCCCGTAAGCATGATGGTTCTGATGCCCGTGATGCGGCGGAAGGCAACAAGAAGAATATTGAGACCAAGTGCCAGTAATACGGCATATCCAACCCAAGAATAATTGTCTCCCATGGTCTCCATGGTAGACATCATGGTTGTGTACGGATCTATCACTGACCCCGTCAATCCATGAATCTCACTCATTTTCAGAATCACTGGTTTGAAACCCGCTACCAATGTTCCTGCACCTACCTGCACTATCATGAAACCAACGATGGTTTTGATAGAGCCGGAGATAATAGTTGTTGCGTCACGCTTGAGTAGAATGTAACCCAGACAAGTAACAAGACCGAGTAGCAAAGGTGTTTTGGTCATTACCTGACTGTAAAAAATATAGAAAATATCGTATAAGAATTCCATATCTTTACCCCTGATTAATTTTAATTTTAATGGTATGTAGGATGTGATGATGTCTATTTTTGCTCACGAATTAGACTTTACCAATCAAAAGTAATCATTCAATGCTCACTTGTGATTACTTTGATTTATGTCAATTAACCACACCCAGAATGTGCCTAATTGAGCTTCGGATCACACCAAAAAACAACAAATCAAATAAAATCAATAACTTATAAATCATTGTGATTAAGATCTAGTTTTTATAGCAATGTAGTTTGACAATCATGATGGTGATTATTAGAATCAAAACAAATCAAAAGTAATCATCAAATTGTCACAACGACATAAAGAGTGATAAATATGAATGAAGTACAAAGACATAACGGCATCGTGTCGCTATTAGAAGATATGCAGACAATAAACGTCTCACATATTATTGATAAATTTAGTGTTTCACCTGCTACTGCAAGACGTGACATCGCTAAATTAGATGAAGTTGGCCGACTTAGAAAAGTTCGAAATGGCGCTGAGCGAGTAGAGAATCAGAAGAGAAAGTGGTCACCACTCAATATCAACAGCACTGAGTTCTATGAAGAGAAAGCAGAGATTGCGCAAGCAGCAGCAGGACTTTGCGAGGCTGGAGATACAGTTGTGATCAACTGTGGTTCTACTGCGTTCCTACTTGGACAACAGTTATGTGGGGAAGATGTACAGATCGTAACGAACTACTTCCCACTCGCAAGCTACTTGATCAACGAAGATCATGACGATGTCATCATCATTGGCGGTCAATACAACAAAGCGCAGAACATCTTTTTAAATCCCGCGCCCAATTCACTGGGAGGCTATGCTGGAAACTGGATGTTTACCTCTGGTAAAGGCTTAACCGATGCTGGCCTCTACAAAGCCGACATGTTAACTGCTGTAGCAGAGCAGCAAATGCTTGAACAGGTCGATAAACTCGTTGTTGTTGTCGACAGTTCAAAGGTTGGACAACGTACCGGAATGCTCTTTTGCAGCACCAAGCAAATAGACATCGTCATCACTGGTAAAGATGCCAACCCCGAAGTCGTCAAGCGGATTGAAGCTCAAGGGACGCAAGTCATCCTAGTTTAAATCGAAGGGCTAACTAGCCCACCAATAATAATAAATTTAGCTCAGTGCCTTAATCAAAATTAAGGCGCTCGGCTCCCTACATCCAAAATTAATCAAATTATTGAAATAAAAGGTATTATCATGAGCAACGTAAACGAAATCACTCGCGAGTCTTGGATCCTAAATACATTCCCTGAGTGGGGCACATGGTTAAATGAAGAGATCGAGCAAACCGTCGTGCAACCGAATACATTTTCTATGTGGTGGCTTGGCTGTACAGGTATTTGGCTAAAATCAGAAGGTGGTGCAAACCTATCAATGGACTTCTGGTGTGGTACTGGTAAAAAAACACAAGCTGTTCAAAAAATGAAAAACCAGCACCAAATGATGCGTATGGGCGGTGTTGAAGCACTTCAGCCAAACCTACGTACTGCAATCTTCCCATTGGACCCTTTCGCTATTAAAGAGATCGATGCGGTTATGGCATCTCATGATCACGGCGACCACATTGACATCAACGTTGCTGCAGCCGTTCTACAAAACTGTGGCGAGCACGTTAAATTCATTGGTCCTAAAGCGTGTGTTGATTTATGGATGAAATGGGGGGTGCCAGAAGATCGTTGTGTTATCGCGAAAGTTGGCGACGAGATTAAGATCAAAGACGTCAATATTAAGGTTCTTGATGCATTCGACCGTACTGCTCTCGTGACACTTCCTGAAGGCACTTCTTCTTTAGACACTGATATCTTAGGTGGCATGGACGATCGTGCAGTGAACTACCTAGTAGAAACGACAGGCGGTTCAGTTTACCACTCTGGTGATTCTCACTACTCAAACTACTACGCTAAGCACGGTAATGACCACAAGATCGACGTTGCACTGCTTTCTTACGGTGAAAACCCACGTGGCGTAACTGACAAAATGACGTCTTCAGACATTTTACGTGCCGCTGAATCTTTGGATTGTGAAGTCGTTGTTCCTTTCCACCACGATATCTGGGCTAACTTCCAAAATGACCCACGTGAAATTGAAATGCTGTGGAACATGAAGAAAGAACGCCTGCAATACGGCTTCGCACCTTTCTTCTGGCAAGTCGGTGGCCGATACACTTACCCTACAGATAAAGGTCGCATGCACTACCAACACTTCCGTGGTTTTGCAGATATCTTTAAAAATGACCCAGAACTGCCATACCGCGCATTCTTGTAATCATTAGTACCAACATTAACTAGGGAGCGATTCGCTCCCTTTTTTAATCATCGAATAAGGATATTGATATGGTATTACGCGAATTTAAGGAGCATTTCAAACGTGGCGATTTAGAATCAGCAATTGCCGTAAACTCTCCAAACAATGATGGCTATTACTTGATGGTTCTAAGCAGCAAGTGGGGAATAAATAGTTTCTTAGAGTCCGACCGAAAGCTGAAACCAAGGGTATTCAAGACCCAACAAGCTCTACTAAATGCGGCAAAATCAATTGGCTTCAGTCATCAATCAGTCGATATGCAAAATTTCTAGAGCCTTCTGCCTCCTGCTCTATCAAATGCTCCCCTTCGTCTATCTAAATAATTCTAATAAAGCAAGAACAGCCCTTCATAACCGCCAATATGAATTTCAGTCACATACTCTCCGATGTTGCCGTTTTCATCGACAGGCTTCATCGGCACGTCCAATACAATCATCAGCTTCTCTGCCTCATAAAAGCTCGAATTCTTACCGTGGAAATCCGTGCGGTACAACACACGACCATTGCTGAACTCTCTCGCTAACACCATATCTTCAGGGCCACCCGCGGCCACCTGATTTTTAGATTGATACATAAAGTACGTGAACGTAGGTAGAACGTGAGTCATACCATTAGGCAGATCAGCATGCACCACTTCACTCATCGATGAATCACCAACGATGGTGTAATCTGCGGGTTGAGGTGTCGTTGTCGACAACATCAAAGGAATTGGCTCAAATCCCTGTAGGGCCTGATGACTCGCCTCTCCCAAATCAACGGCTAATAACGAACTTGGTTGATAAGCGATATTTTTAGGGACACCACTTTGCCAGAAAGTGTCTGCAGTCGTGTTATCACTCCCATAGACGTAACTATTGTTCCACTGATTAAAATTGCTGTGTTGAGCATGTCGATTGAGGTGGTAAATCGCTAGGGTCGAGTATTGGTCTTTCTTCCAATTCTCTTCACTATTTCCTAGATATTGGACTCGCCCGTAACGCGTTGTCGCCTGAAAAATAACTCTTTGTCCATTGTAGGCGAGCGCAGAATTATCCCAGAACTTAGAGATCCCCGAGTAACCACTAAATCCAGTAGACGGAAAAATGTAATGCTCTCTCAGATACAAAGACCCGGCTTCGCTAAGATGAGACTGCCCATTTCGACCCAGCAAGTTCGCCGTACCAATGTTCAACCCAATAGACGCATCACTTTCTAAAACAGATAGATTTTGGAGAAACGCTGAAAATTGTTGCTTGTAGAGATCATCCGCTTGATTTGAACCCGCAACAGATCCTAACTCTTGAACATGTCCGCCAGAATGGACATAGAACTGGTTCGAGCCAATGAGTTTATTTGTGTCGTCGTTGTATGCACCATTCAAACCTTGGCTTGCCCAGCTTTGCTTGTAGTAGCGATGAATGGCCAATAAATAATCCGCGTTTGCGACGTTCGTTAACGACCAAGATGAATTCGTGCTCCACATTCGACCAAATGGCACCACTCTTGATTCCCAACGAAAACGCGCTGTCGCATTCTTATTGGTTCGATTTCGATACTCGCTTGGCGACAAGTAGTTATCGCCATTCAGGTCTGCAGACACGTCAAAGCCACGAATTTTTCGCCATTGGCTGATAGCATTGCCATCCGGAGTTGTGGTCGGAGCGTCGGTTAACTTAACGGTTGGAAAGCTGTTTTTGAGTTTTACTTCTTTTAACCGCGGCCTGTCGTCTGCGTTCTCACTTTGCCAACGAACTCTCACAACGTATAAACGGCCACCCTCTCTCAAAAAGGTTGAACCAAAATACTGGCCGCCACCATAACTCACCCCACTGCCATCATGAGTTGTGGCTCTTACCCAGTTACCCGGAAGGTTCCAAATCACCGATTGGTTTCTGGTCATATTGAGCGTTTTGTCTTTCTTTACATCGAGCCTTTCCCACTGTGAAACCCTTCCGTGAGAGTCAATAGCTGTTGGGTATTCAATCCAGAATTCGCCGCTGACAGCAAACTGTGAGAACTTAAAGGTCAGCCTTTCGAACTGTTCAGCATGATAGACATACAAAGCCCCGCCCTGTTCGAAATTCTCAAACACATCAGCATCCCAAGGAGGCTCTTGATACAGCCAAAAGCCCGCATGATCTTCACTGGCTGTATAGCCCAAGGTCATAGACTTTCCACATAAGAGAGTATTTTCACCGTGGGTGTTATCAACTTCTGCGAGCACTGTATCTTCAGAAAAATGGAGAAAGAAGTCTTCAAAATCAACGCCATGTAATTCTGCGTTATTACGAAGGTCATTCTCCAACCAACCCGAATTGAGCTCCATTTTTTGGTTATACATATACCCAATTGTCGTAGCTCGCTTATTGTCGGTTTTATCTGCATAAGAGCCAAATACGAGGTCACTGTTCGCAATTTCCCAATCAATGACAGCATTCGCAGACATTGGGGAGCCCGAAAGATCAGCGCCGGATTCATGTTGCCCTGGCAGTACAATCGCTGTACCAACAGCAAAAGAATAGCCGGTAATTAAATATGAAAGAATGAGTGTGAGCAGCCCAGAAATGTAAGTTTTCATGATTCAAACTTCCTAATCGATACCATTACCAATCAAAATACCTCATTCAAAATCAACATATTACGCGTCAAATTAGGGAACAATGTAAGAAAAAAGTATCGTCTAGAAAAGTTCATAGTTCAAGCGTTAAGCCCCCCGGTTCAACGAGCATTTAAGTGTGCCATCAAATACCCGAACGAAGACAATCTGAAACTACCGCCAGCTTAAGGGGGAAATGACGGCTTCAATACAAATACGACCTAATTTTGAGGTTAAATAATCGCGTTAGTAGATAGAGAAACATAACGAGATGATTGGATTAACGCATCTAATCTCAGTTTCAAGACTCCTCTATTGAAACTCAACTTAGATAAGCTAGTCTCGGTGATCTAAACAAGAACGATGACAACAGAGAGTGGTAAATAAAGCAATGTACGTTGACTATCATAAACGGCTGATTCCCGTTGTCCGCTATTTAGAGAAACACTTTAACGAGCAACTCAACCTAATCGAAGTCGCGGCGTTAGCCAACTTTTCACCTTACCATTTTCATCGCACTTTTAAGGCCATTCAAGGCGAGACGCTTGCTGATTTCATCAGGCGACTGAGGCTTGAATCCGCAGCTGATGATCTTTTCAAATCCAAGCAACCAGTCCTGAATATCGCACTGGAATATGGTTTCTCGTCCTCGCAAAGCTTGGCCAAAGCATTCAAACAACACTTTGGAGTAACTCCTACGGCATTTCGTGATTGTGAAGATTACCAAGCGTTTTCTGAGTTGACGCGAAATAGCAAGATTGGACACACGTTGCGCAAGAATGGAAACGCGGCAACCGCAAGCAATTCATATACTGACTCCGAACCAACAACATGGAGTAGGACAATGAAAACGCAACAATTCGAACCGTCAAAACTAGCGTATGTACGAGTGACAGGCCCCTATGGACAGGGTTATGAAGAACCAAGCGGTCGTCTTTATCAATGGGCAGAAATGAAAGGATTAGCAGGTAACAGCTGCATCTTTATCTATCATGACAATCCAGAAATCACGCCGAACGATAAATGCCGTACTGACATCTGCTTGATGGTCTCAGACGACACTGAAGTACCAAATGGAATCGAATTGAAAGATTTTCCCGGCGGACAATATGCAGTGATGCGCCAAACCATCACCGAGCCAAGCCAATACGCTAAAGCTTGGGACGACCTGATGAGTAAAGTGATAGAGTCCGGTATCGAAACCGAAGATCGCCCTTGCTTTGAGCTTTACCACAGCTACGATCAACAAACTCAGTATTCAGACGTTAGCTTCTGCACCGCAATTAAATAACAAAACAAAATTCAGTAACAAAGCCTACCTCGCGTAGGCTTTCGTTCTTTAGTTAACGAACCAATAAGGACTCTTACGAAAGCTTCTTAAAGTCTATGGTTCCACTTCCCTTGATGGTCGCGGTCGCAATTTTCTTGTGTATCGAAACTGACGTGCTTATCGATATTCTTCAATGTAATCCCAACCTGACTAAACGCCTTTTGGATAGCAACAGAGGCCTCCTGCTGCCCTCCTCCCTCTAAGAAGTTAGCTCTATCTCGATTGGTGTCGAATACGCAGACGATTTTCAAACTTTGCGGGAATGAAGAGAAATTGACCGTATGAGTCACCCAAAGAAAACCATCGTAGCTTTTCAACGTATCTTCACACACGTCCGTTAACACGTCTCTGATTTGATTTTCGATCTTCTTATCTGATTTGCGCATGAAGCAAAGCTCCTATTTAACACCTTAAAAAATAAGGTTTTTTGGTCAATGTTGTCTTAACCGACATTGGACACTGTGGCCGTTTCAAATGCAAAGTATTTATTGGGAAGAATCGACTCGAAGATATAGAGGAAACGCCTCATGCTTGATCACTGACGAGGCAATCAAACATGAGCCGAATATAGAATTTACGAAGATCTTAGCTCGCCACTTGTTCCCAATCAGTCAGTAACTTCATGATTACGCGAGAGTCTTGGTGAGTCGCCATTGGTGCAGTAAGTTGTGTTTCACCTCGCTCAACCGCTTGGCGAATATTACGCACTTGATAATGGAAGCCATCGCCTTGCGCTTCGACTTTCACTTCACGTTTCGACGTTTCATAGATCTCTACGGTAAACGTGTTTTCTGCAGTCGGTAGCCATGGATTGGTATCGAGAATGATGCAGCCTTTACTGCCTAGAATCGTGAAACCATGCTTTAAGCCGTGGTCTTCTGCAGTATGGATTTGCGCAGTGAAGTGGTCATTGAAACGCATCATCGCCGATGATTCACAGATGTTGCCATCTTGGCCTCGTCGACCGATTGCTGAGATCTGCACATCATCGAACACGCTCTCGCCAAATTGCTGCTGCGCAACAGAATGAATCAGCGACATTGGGTAGCAACCTAAGTTGTATAGCGCGCCCTTGCTCGCAGGATTCACGAACTGGTCAATTGCAGCAACGTAGGAACCTTGAATTGAGCGCACTTCACCAATCTCACCAGTTGCCAGTTCTTGATGAAGCTTGGCAATCAATGGATGGTGTAAGTACATCAAACCTTCTGCGAAGAACACGCTAGATGCTTTCACCGCTTGCAGAGCTTGCTCGGTTTTTTCCATATCAACCGATAACGATTTTTCACACAGGATCGCTTTGCCTTTTTGAGCCGCTTTAATCACGTATTCGTGGTGAACGTGATTTGGTAGAGCGATGTAGATAATGTCGACTGACTCATCTTCAATCAGGGCTTCATAGCTGTTGAAGGTTAGTGTTGGTTGATATTGGGCTGCAAACTCGTTAAGTGTTTTTTCAGTACGACCAGCGACGGCATACAGCTCGCTTTGAGCATCGCCTTTGATCGCATCCGCCATCACACCTGAGATAAAGCTGGTTCCTAGGATTCCCCATTTCATGGCTTAGATCTCCTGCTCTTGTGTTTTGATAGGTCCACGTTGCGTTTCAAATGCTTGTACTAATTCCGTTATATCACGCTCAATAAACTCTTGCGTATGAGGCATCACAAAGTGCTGATTGATCGCCTCGCGGTTTGCGTATTGCTCAAGCAAGATCACGCGATCGCTTTGACTTTGATCATAGGTTGCAATCGCTTGCAGGCAGCCCGGCTCGCTTTGCATGTCTAAACAAAACTGTTCGATGGCTTCGATCGCAGCAGCTCGCTCTATGTTAGTTTTGATCTTAAGTTCGGCAGTAACAAAGATGGTTTCATTCGTTTGAGGCATTTCACGCTCTTATTTTAGTTAATTATCGGTTTGCCATTAATATAATTAACCCCTAATAATTGATAAACTCACCTTTTGTTTATTGTTTATCAACCAGGAGTGTTCAATGGATAAGTTAACCAGCATGAAGGTCTTCGTTTACGTGGTCGAGCAAGGCAGTTTTCGCAGTGCCGCCAACCACTTTAACCTGTCGGCAACCATGATCAGTAAACATGTCCACCATCTCGAAACGAGCCTCAACTCTCAACTGATTCATCGCACCACGCGTAAGCAGTCTTTAACCGATTCAGGTCAACTTTATTATCGAGAATGTAAACGAATTCTCGAAGACATCAGCAATGCTGAAAACCTGATTCAAACCTTGGAAAATCAGCCACAGGGGACGGTAAAGATAAACTGCCCCGTCACCTACGGAAACAAGATACTTGCCCCGATTGTGGCTAAGTTCCTCGCGCATCACCCAACGATTAATGTCGAACTCGTGCTGAACAACGACCTTGTCGATCCTTATTCATCCGATATTGATTTGATTGTGCGAATCGATGACCTGTCTGACTCCAGTTTAGTCGCCAGATACTTAGGGGATTATGAGATGTGTTATTGCGCGGCTCCTGAGTACCTTAACCAACATGCTGAGATTCGTGTGTTGGAAGACCTTGCACAACACCCATCGCTTGGATTCAGCTATAGCAGTCGTCGTGATATTATTGGACGTGATACTCACATCCGTCATATCCAAAATAGTGAACCTCAATCCCGAGATCCTCAGAGTCACCAAGCAACTCACACTGCGGGGAACAAAGGACAAGTACGTTTGATGTCGAACAATGGGGATGTGTTGCGATATGCTGCCCTTCAAGGCGTAGGCGTGTTGTTACAGCCGACTATCTTAGTTGCCGAAGAAATTGAGCGTGGAATGCTATTGGAGATCTTGCCCGGCATGGCACCTTTCCCTAAGCCGATTCACTTGCTGTACAAGACCAAGCAACTGTCGTTGAAGAACCGAACCTTTGTCGAATTCTTGTTAGCTACTCTTTCTGAGTAACTAAGCGCTGACGAATTAGCAAAGAGACTTCTAAGTAACGAAGAGTTTTTTTAACAACAAAACCGCTAGACTGTTTGCCAATGGCTCATCAAGCGCTTGCCAAGATCAGAAGGTGTGGTGTTATGGACGATCATCTCATCACATTGGTTGAACACCATGAAGTGTTTTAGCTCATCGCATAAAGCATGAACCAGCGACTCATGGTTTTTAATTCGCTCTTCCACAACCAAGTTACGGATATTGAGCAAACCACTCTTCCTATCAACTTTACAATCCATTCGTGCCACCAGCTCACCTTGCCACAAAATCGGCAAACTAAAGTAACCAAACTGGCGCTTGGCTTCTGGAACATAGCACTCAAGAAGGTAGTCAAAGTTGAACAATGATTGCATTCGCTTTCGTTGAATCAACAGGTTATCAAACGGAGACAGTATCTTAAGCTTGGTTCTGGAAAGAGGTTGATTCAGCAGATCAAAAGCACCTGGCAGAACATAGTAATCAGAGCCTTGAATATCTACTTTCATCAACTGCTTATCTTCAAGCATCTGCTGGAGTGTTGTCTGAATCAGAGGTTTTGTGTTCTTGAGTAGATAGCTCATTTCCGACGCTATTCCCACACCATTAGCTTCTAAATAACGCGTAATTAGATGCTCGATGTACTCTTGTTCCGTTGGTTCTGAGGTATCAATGCCACTCGGCAAAACTCGCTCGGTTAGGTCATACACCTTATGGAAGTTCACTCGGCTCGGCACCATTAAGTCACCTTGCATAAACAAAATCTCTAGCGCCTGCTTGGCAGGTTTGCCACCCCATCCGCCAGGGTTTGGTCTATCCCCTTCAAAGTCTTTCGCCATTAATGGCCCTTCGCTCTCAATGCGTTTGAGAACATGCGCCATCAGTGCATCATCCTTTTTATACCAATGCTTAAGCTTACCGCTCGCAAACCCGTTCTTTCGATGCAAGCTGAAACAGTAATCACGCATAGGTAGATAAGCGGCAGCGTGCGACCAATACTCAAACACTTCTCGACGCTCTAACAGCTTATCCAGATGATCAAGCTTGTAGTCTTGATTACGATTCCACAGCGTATGATGGTGAGCTCGCTGAATCACAGAGATGGTATCAATTTGCACATATCCAAGGTTTTCAATCGCAGACAGCGTGTTCGCCAAAGTGCCCCCATTGCGTTGCTTTTTAGGTGGTAACTTCTTAGGCGGCAGCTTTTGCGAAAGCAATACCAGTTTTTTCGCTTGAGCGAGTGACAGTGATTCCATGTAATTCAGACTCTAATTGATACCAATAATCGGCTTATGATTCAGCAATAAGCTCTTGAAGAATTTGCTTGTATGTTTCTACCGTCTGCGCACCAGTGACTGCACTCTTACGATTGAACACCACAGTAGGGACAGCTGAGATCCCCATGCGTTGCCATTCAAACTCTGGCGCTTCAATTTGCTTCAAGTAATCGATGTTCTTTAGGCGTTTCAGCGCTTTCGTTGAGTCTAAGCCAACTGCTTCAAGTTCTTGTGCGATAACCTCAAGGTCGGACAGATCTTTCTGCTCTGAAAAATGAGCCGTAAAGAAGCGTAGCTTTAACTCAGTCTGTTTACCGTGCGCTAGTGCAAAATCGAGAAGTACATGCAGATGACGTGAATTGACCATTCTCATGTTGTCATAGAAATTGAAATCGAAACCAACCGCTTGGCCACGCACCGCAAGCTGTTCGCGTGAACTTTGACTATCTTCTGCGCTAGAGCCGTATTTTCTCATGATATGGTCACGCAGGTTTTCACCTTCTTGCGGCATATCGGGATTCAGCTCAAACGGCTGCCATTCAAGTTCAATTTGCTCTGCTAAGCCAAGCTCAGCAATAGCTTGCTCTAAGTTTTTGTAACCGACCACGCACCACGGGCACATTACGTCAGAAATAATATCGAGTTGAAGTTTCTTGCTCATCGTCATTCCAAATGATCATTGATAAGGCATGTCCGCTGTATAAGCAGGCATCCAATTTATCTTCAGACTACAACAACCTGAACAATCGTTCAAATTTGACTAACTGGATCTGTCGCCAACAAAAAAGCCAACTCATGTTCACGAGTTGGCTTTCATAAAAATCTGTTGGAGCTTAAGAGCGTTACGCTAGCAGCTTCTTAAGCACTTGGAATACACCTGCATCAACGTTACTTGGCGCGCCAAAACGAGCAATCTCTTTCAGCTTTGGATGTGCATTTTCCATCGCGTAAGAGTGGTAGCTCTCTTTAAGCATTTCCAAGTCATTCAGGTAGTCACCAAAACTCATGGTCTGCTCGTAAGTGAAACCTAATGTGTTCTGTAGATGTTTAATCGCCGCGCCTTTTGACGCTTCAGCGTTCATCACATCCAACCAAATTTTCGCACTGACAACCACTTGGTAGTTCTCACCAAACTTGGCATCAATAGTTGGATTCACTTTCTCTTGTGAACCGTCGAAGTGACAGATAGCCACCTTGATGAAATCGTCTTCTACCGCCAGTAAATCTTCTACTTTCTCACGGCGATGGTAGTACTTAGAGATCTCCGCTAGAGCACGCTCATCTTTGGTTTCGATGTATGCAGACTTCTTACCACATAGCACCACATGAGCACCTTCAATCGCGCGAGCTTCTTTAATGATGTCTTTGATGGCATCAGTATCAATCAAGCAGCTGTAAAGCTCTTGGCCTTTATGCATCACCAATGTGCCGTTTTCAGCAACGAACATCATGCGATCTTTAAGTGGAGCAAAGGTTTCCATCAAGCTGTAGTACTGCCGACCCGATGCCGCAGCAAAAATAATGTCTTGGGCTTCTAGTCGCCCGTAAAGGTTGAAAAATTCTGGGTCTAACTTTCCGTGTTCATTAAGCAGAGTGCCGTCCATATCAGCAGCGATAAATTTGATGTTCTGTTGTGGCATTTCAGGGCTTACCTATTAGTAAAAATTAAAGTGCAAATTATGATTTTTCGTTATCTTGTGTAACGGTTCTGCGTTCGATTATATCGCTAGAGTAGCCAGTGAATGCAATGCTTTTCGATAGGCTTTTTTCTTTGAGTCAGCGCCTAAATCTGAGTTTGAATCTAAGCTCGCGTCTAACTCACCAAACTCACTTCTCACGATAAGTCCTTCAATGAAGGTCATGACTGATTCACTGCGTAATTCTAATGTTGCAACGTCTACCTCTTCGCCACCACTGACTACTTTGTAAATAGTACTCTTGAGCCAAGCCTTGTGCTGTCGCGAGAGCATCGCAATGTCATCTTCCGACTCTTTAAATTCGGCTAGTGCGTGCATGAACATGCAGCCTTTGAAGTCAGGTTGTTCAAACCACGCAAGATGCCAATCTAACAGCGCATCGAGTTGGTTTTGCAATCCTGAGGTTGATGACAGTTCTGCTTCTAAACTCGACTCGAAACGCTGATGACGCCTTTCTAACACTGCTTCAATCAGCTTAGTTTTTGAACCAAAATGGCGGTACATGGAGGTTTTAGATACCGCCGCCTCATCACGAATCATATCTACCCCAACAGCGGTATAGCCATACTGATTAAATAGCGATTCCGCTACATCCAGAATCAAATCTTTTTTACTCATCGTTAATCAACCTTAAAATCGCTCTGAAATCGTAGAGCTCAATTTCTCGTTGCAAGAAGTGTACAGATCTGTATTATTCAAATCAAACAGTACAGATCTGTACACTTGCAATAAAAAGAGATAACAAGAGGAAATGATTATGATCGGTAAACTATCTGGTGGTGGAGCTCTTCCTCCGAAAGCAAGCATAAGCCAACTGATTAAAGGTTTTATTGGCGGTACGCTAGGTATCTTAATCTTGTGCTTATTAGCAGAAAGTTCTGGGGTTGCGTGGCTAATGGCTCCATTTGGCGCCACTTGTGTGCTTCTATTTGCTGTGCCTACATCGCCGTTAGCTCAACCTAGAAACGTCATTGCGGGCCACTTTATTTCGGCTGCTGTTGGCCTAATCGCGTTATATGGTTTTGGGGATGCCTATTTAACCATGGCAATCGCAGTCGGCTCATCCATCATGCTAATGCAATACTGTCGAGCGGTTCACCCACCTGCTGGCGCTAATCCTATTGTGATAGCTTTAGCAGGTACTGCGCATGTGGATTGGACGTTCTTATTTACTCCAGTATTAATCGGCAGCATCGCTTTGGTCGGTATTGGTGCGTTATTGAATAACAGCGATTCACAACAAAAATGGCCGTTATACTGGTTTGGTTCATCTAAGTCTTAGTCCGTTGAATTTCAATAGTAAGTAACGGTTTTCGTATCCAACTTAAGAGCAAATTGAAAGATCACATTGACCCTTGTATAAAATGGGCTTACTATTAATCGTCTTTTAACGATTATAGGAAGCGAAACATCAATATGAACGAAACTTGCCCTACAACTGGTGGCTGTGCTCTACCAATCGGACATGGTGATACCGAAGCTGAAACGCAAATGGCAGCTCTAGCCAAAGCGCTCGCTCACCCGGCAAGAGTTCGTATATTGAGTATCCTTTCAACGTTAGAAAAATCGGGCGGCTGTTTGAACAGTGACTTGGTGAGTGAATTAGGTTTGGCTCAATCAACAGTATCAGAGCACCTAAGAATCTTGAAAACCTCAGGCTTCATCACTGCTGAATCGATACCACCGAAGATGTGCTACCGCATTAATCGAGATAATATTCAGCAATTTGAGACGCTAATCGACACTATTTTGAAATAGATTTATCGCGCTTAGTTTGTCGAATACGGAATAAACTAAGCGTATTTTTTGCTTTTAAACATCGTTTTTCGACGATTAACGATACCAACCAAAGAGATAATATCATGAAACCAAAATTAGGTTTTCTAGATCGCTACTTAACGCTGTGGATCTTTATTGCCATGGGCCTTGGTGTATTGCTTGGCATCCTGTTCCCACAGATCGAACAGTGGAATGAATCTATGTCGGTTGGTACCACCAACATTCCACTTGCAATTGGCCTTATCTTAATGATGTACCCGCCTCTGGCTAAGGTTAACTACAACCTATTAGGCACTGTGGTCAAAGATAAGAAAGCCATCAAACTATCTTTGATCATGAACTGGCTTGTTGGCCCAATTCTGATGTTTGTGTTGGCACTGACTTTCTTGGGTGACCACCCAGGTTACATGGTCGGCGTGATTCTGATTGGTCTTGCTCGTTGTGTGGCGATGGTTCTGGTTTGGAACGACATCGGCGGCGGTAACAAAGAGTATGGCGCGGCATTGGTTGCTCTAAACAGTGCATTCCAAGTGGTGAGCTACAGCTTTATGGCGTGGCTATTCATCAGCGTTCTTCCACCAGTATTTGGTTACGAAGGCATGATGGTTGATATCTCGATGATCGATATTGCACACAGTGTTCTTATCTACCTAGGAATCCCATTCCTAGCGGGCTTCCTAAGCCGTAAGATCCTGGTGTCGATGAAAGGCGAGCAGTGGTACAACGATGTGTTTATTCCACGCATCTCGCCAATCACACTGATTGCGCTATTGGCGACTATCGTTCTGATGTTCAGCCTAAAAGGCGAGATGATTGTAGAGCTGCCAATGGACGTATTGTTGATTGCGGTTCCACTGACTATCTACTTCACAGCGATGTTCTTCATCAGCTTCTTCATTGGTAAGAAGATGGGTATTGAATACGACAAGAACGCTTCAATTGCATTCACAGCGACAGGTAACAACTTCGAGCTAGCGATTGCCGTTGCTATCTCAGTATTCGGTATCAACTCAGACCAAGCGTTTGCCGGTGTTATCGGTCCACTGATTGAAGTACCTGTGTTGATTTACCTAGTGAACGTGGCGCTTAAGATGAAAGACAAGTACTACAACGGTCAGACGGTTAAACCTAGCGTCTAGCGTCTACATCTACATCTACATCTAGCAAGCAGTATCACTTTAAACAGAAAGGCTCACACGCTAAGCGGTGAGCCTTTTCTTTATTCAGTTTCGTCTAATAAGCCTTTCAATGCTTGTTCAAGCCAAAGTAATGCAGGACCTTTAGAGCGTGTTTTAGACAGAACAAGATCAACGGGCGGCGACCACGTTTTGTGATCGAATGAGACATTAATCTCCACTAAACGCTGCTTATTCAGCTCCTCTTCGACAAGGTGCTTGGGTAAGTATGCCCAGCCAATATCGCTGCCAAGTACCATCTCTTTGATCACAATAAAGCTGTTCGACCACCATACCTTTCCGGCAATCAGCGGAAACTGGTCCATCACCTTGCCTTTGTCTCCCCTCAACATTAACTGACGATGCGGGAGTAAATCAGAGAGTTTCGCCACACCTGTTTTTGCGAGCGAATGACTTGGATGACACACAGCAATAAACGGTAAGTGACCGATAAAGCAAGGCTCAGAGCCTACATCAAAAGCCAAATTGGTAAACATCAGTCCAATGTCGGCTCTCTCTTCGATAATTAACGGATTAACCTCTGTTGTGGTACACGCAACCAGTTCAACTTCAGTAGCAGGGAATTGTTGACTGAACTGACTAAGGATCTTAGATAAATTCGGAACCAGTAATGAATCATCTAATGCAATTTTGATGAGCCCCTCTTCACCGCTACCCATCGCACTAACCGTCACATTCAGATCTTCAACCTGAAGCACGATTGCTTTCACCTGTTTAAATAACTGCTCGCCGGCTTTGGTTAGTGAAGGCTTTCGAGTCGAACGATCAAAAAGCTCAACATTAAAATCTATTTCAAGATTACTGATGCCTTGGCTCACCGCCGACTGTACCTTACCCAAATGACGAGCACTGGCAGAAAATGAACCTAATTCAACGGCATACACAAACATTTTCAGTTGTTCAATGTTGTACATTCGGTTTCTCCCAACACTTACTATCACTAAATGTGATACTAACCATCTTTATATTATCATTTAAGTAGATATTATCTAGCCAAGTCATTAGCCCATCGGCGGCTATTTAATCGTAAAGAGAGTTAGAAAAATGTCACATAAAGAACGCATGTTGCACATGGTGCTATTTGAATTGGTTGCTTTGGTTTTGATGGCAGGGCTTGCAACCTATATTACAGGAAACGGCGCAGGCGAAATGGCAGGCTTAGCGCTCGCAATATCATTGATAGCGATGGCGTGGAACTACGTTTACAACTATGGCTACGACAAAATTTACGGAGCAGACCGAAGCAAAAGAACCAAGAAAACACGTGTTCTGCACGGATTAGGTTTTGAGCTTGGCTTAATGACAGTGACTTTGCCTGTCTTGATGTGGGTTCTACAACTCGATTTCCTAACCGTACTGATCATGGACATCGGCCTAGTTATTTTCTTCGTACTTTACGCGATAGCATTCAACTGGGCGTATGACTCAATCCGAGCTCAATTGGTTTCGAAAGGAAAAGTGGCAGCTCTGGTTTAGAGCGGTAAGTTCATCTCGTATAACAAGAACATACACCCAAATGAAAACTGCCAAACTACAACATAGTTGGCAGTTTATTCATTTATGCATATAAGCTCATTTGTTAACGCCCTTGTTACATAGCAAAAACATCACACAGCCCTCCCTAATTAAGTCTAATAATCCGCCACTCACGAAGTAGCATCACAAATCCAAACATAAACTCCTCGTACCAGTTGCGCATTCATTTACATATAGGTAGTTTGAGCGACTTCGCAACCTATCAATTCGAGCAATGACGTTCATGCGAGCATCTTTTTCGAGCAAAAGTGTTCGAATTAACATTTCAAGTGACTTTAATTAACAATTTCATGCTCAAATGCTCACTTTTGATGTTCGTTTATTTTCGATTTCGCAAATTTATGCACAATACGCGTGCTAGATAAGCAAAACTAAAAAGGACTCGAACATGACAACAAACAAACACCCTTCTTTATTTGGGCAATGCTTGGCTGAATTTATCGGTACAGGATTACTCATATTCTTCGGCGTTGGCTGTGTGGCTGCACTGGTACTAACCGGTGCAACATTCGGACAATGGGAAATCAGCATCATCTGGGGCTTCGGTGTTGCGATTGCAATTTACTGTACTGCCGGCGTTTCAGGCGCGCACATCAACCCAGCCGTAACGATTGCACTAGCAATGTTCCATGGCTTCGATAAAGCGAAAGTGGTGCCTTACATCATTTCGCAACTGCTTGGCGCTTTCTGCTCTGCAGCATTGGTTTACAGCCTGTACAGCAACCTATTTACTGACTACGAAATCGCACATAACTTCGTTCGTAGCAGCCAAGACGCACTATCAACTGCTGGTATCTTCTCGACTTACCCACATGCTTCACTTTCTTTCTTCGGCGCTTTTGCTGTGGAATTCGTGATTACTGCAGTGTTGATGTTTGCCATTTTAGCGTTAGGTGATGAGAACAACGGCGCATCTCGCGGTGCAATGAACCCTCTACTGATCGGTATTCTTATCGCAGTAATTGGTGGTTCTTTAGGTCCACTGACTGGCTTTGCAATGAACCCTGCTCGTGACTTCGGGCCAAAACTTTTTGCTTACTTTGCAGGTTGGGATTCCGCACTAAGCGGTGCTCGTGATATTCCTTACTTCATCGTTCCAATTCTTGCTCCAATTGCTGGTGCGTGTTTTGGTGGTTGGTTGTACCCACGTGTTATCGGTGCTTACCTGCCAGTAGAAGGCCAAGGCTGCACAATTCCAAACCAATGTGAAACAGAAGAAGAAGCTGAACAAGCTCAAGCTTAATCCCTAAGCGACCTTACATTTACTAAAATATAAATAACGAAAGAAAAAGGATTCTTACCATGACCGAGCAAAAATACATTGTTGCCCTAGACCAAGGCACCACAAGTTCTCGCGCTGTAATCCTCGATCACGATGCAAACATCGTTAGTTCTTCTCAACGAGAATTCACTCAGATTTACCCGAAAGCGGGTTGGGTTGAGCATGATCCAATGGAGATCTGGGCGACTCAAAGCTCTACATTGGTTGAAGCTCTTGCTAAAGCAGGCATTCGCAGCGATGAGCTAGCGGGCATTGGTATCACGAACCAACGTGAAACCACCATTGTTTGGAACAAAGAGACAGGCAAGCCTGTTTATAACGCAATCGTATGGCAGTGTCGCCGTACTGCAGACATCTGTGAAGACCTAAAAGCGCGTGGCCTAGAAGACTACGTACGTGACAATACTGGCTTAGTCCTTGACCCGTATTTCTCAGGTACCAAAGTAAAATGGATTCTAGACAACGTTGAAGGCGCTCGCGAAGACGCTGAAGCTGGCAAATTACTGTTCGGTACAGTTGATACTTGGTTGGTTTGGAAAATGACTCAAGGACGTGTACACGTTACGGATTACACCAACGCGTCACGTACTATGTTGTTCAACATCAACGACCTATGCTGGGACCAGAAGCTACTTGATGAAATGGGCATTCCAGCAGTCATGATGCCTGAAGTGAAACGCTCTTCAGAGGTTTACGGTCAAACGAACCTTGGTGGTAAAGGCGGTACGCGTATCCCTATCGCGGGTATTGCGGGTGACCAACAAGCTGCACTTTACGGTCAAATGTGTGTAGAAGCAGGCCAGGCTAAGAACACTTACGGCACGGGTTGTTTCCTTCTAATGAACACAGGCCAAGAGAAAGTAACATCGAAGAATGGTCTACTCACAACGCTAGCATGTGGCCCTAAAGGCGAGCCTGCATACGCGCTTGAAGGTGCGGTCTTCATGGGTGGCGCATCTATCCAATGGCTACGTGATGAAATGAAGCTACTGGCTGGTGCAGAAGACTCTGAGTACTTCGCAACCAAAGTAGACTCTTCAAACGGCGTTTACGTGGTTCCTGCATTTACTGGCCTAGGCGCGCCATACTGGGATGCTTATGCTCGCGGTACGATTGTCGGCCTAACTCGTGGTGTTAACTCTAACCACATCATCCGTGCAACGCTGGAAGGCATTGCTTACCAAACGCGTGACGTACTAGACGCGATGCAAGCTGACTCAGGCATCAAGCTAGCGAAACTACGTGTTGATGGCGGCGCAGTAGCGAACAACTTCCTAATGCAATTCCAATCAGACGTGCTGGATACTGAAGTTCACCGCCCGGAAGTAACAGAAGTAACGGCTCTTGGTGCCGCTTACCTTGCTGGCCTAGCGGTTGGTTTCTGGGACAGCATTGACGAGCTTCAAGACAAAGCCGTTCTTAACCGCACCTTCATGCCACACCACGACGAAGAGAAGCGTAACCGCCGTTACAAAGGTTGGAAGCGTGCTATCAAGTGTGCACAGGTTTGGTCTGAACTGCACGATGACGACGAAGAGTAATACTGATTATTCAGCTAATCGTTAATCATTAGCCGCTGACCTAGGAACTCGAGTAATCTAATCGACTAGATTGTTCGAACCTCAGCAAACGAAACTAAAAAGAGCACTATTTTGTGCTCTTTTTTGCGTTTCAGGCTCAAATCCCATGTTTTGAGCAGCGTTTTTGCGGTTTAGACATGATTCCTTACCATCATTACTTCTCTCTTTTCATCAATTCGAGCACAATAGCGTGAGTTTATATTTTCGATTTTGACGCGCTAGAGCCCTTTGCGCGCAGGGAGTGGTAAGTTAAGTGAAACAGATACCAAGACACCAGCAGATTGTAGATCTGGTAAAAACACAAGGATATGTGAGTACCGAAGAGCTCGTTGAAAAGTTCGATGTCAGCCCACAAACCATCAGACGAGACCTCAATGAACTGGCCGATAGCAACAAAATCCGTCGCTATCATGGTGGTGCAACCATTCCTCTAAGTTCAGAAAACACCTCGTATAACACGCGTAAAGCGCTTAACTTCAACGAAAAAGACTTGATCGCCGACGAACTGGTTAAGCACATCCCAGATGGTGCAACCCTATTCGTTGATATCGGTACCACGCCAGAATCGGTGGCACGCGCACTCAACAAAAACCACAAACAACTAAGAGTCGTCACCAACAACATTAACGTTGCCAGCATCCTTCTTCCAAACCCTGAGATAAAGGTTATCTTGGCCGGTGGCGAAGTACGAAACCGTGATGGTGGCATTGTTGGTGAAGCGACACTCGATTTCGTGAAGCAGTTCCGCCTTGATTTCGGTATTTTGGGCATCAGCGGCATCGACTTTGATGGCTCACTGCTCGACTTTGATTACCACGAAGTTCGTGTGAAACAAGCTATCATCGAAAACAGTCGCAGCATCTTCTTAGCCGTCGACCACACTAAGTTTGGCCGAAATGCGATGGTTAAGCTCGGTAATATCTCTCAAGCGCACATGGTCTTTACCAACAAGCAGCCACCGGAAGAGATTCTCAACATCCTTAAAGATTCAGCAATACCATTAGAAGTGATCGATACCGCTCGTCCTATGAGCGAATAACTAAACATAAGAGCTCAGTGACGCCACTTTCTTAAATGATTCACGATTCTTTATAGAAAAGTTAATAAAGTAAAACTTGCTCGCTGTCACTGTCGCTTCTATGCTCGAATTAGACTTATTTGAACCTCTGCCTTCATAAGCAGAGGTTTTTTTATGCCCAAATCACATAAAACGCGCATAAACGAAAATAATCAATGACCGCAAACGAAGGTTCATATAGGATTCAATTATGTTCTAAAATGCTCGTTCGCTCAGAAAGAGGTCAAAACCATGAGTGCTCAACAAAATAATTCAAACAACAGTACACCTTCCACTTTAGACTTGATCGTGATTGGCGGCGGCATCAACGGTGCAGGCATCGCGGCAGACGCATCAGGTCGTGCTCTAAACGTTGGCTTATACGAAGCAAATGATTTCGCATCTGCAACGTCTTCTGCCAGCTCAAAGCTTATCCACGGTGGCCTACGCTACCTTGAACATTACGAGTTTCGTTTGGTTTCGGAAGCACTCGCGGAACGTGAAGTTTTGTTAAGAAAAGCGCCTCATGTTGCTCAACCAATGCGTTTCCGTTTACCTCATCGACCATTTTTACGCCCAGCCTGGATGATTCGCTGTGGCCTATTCCTTTACGATAACTTGGGTAAGCGCACCACTCTTCCTGGAAGTAAGACAGTCAACCTAGCGAAATCGGGCCTACTGAAACCAGAAATGAAGACAGGCTTCGAATACTCAGATTGCTGGGTTGATGATGCTCGTATGGTATTGCTCAACGTGTTGGCAGCAAAAGAAAACAACGCAGAAGTACGTAACTACTGCCGTGTTGAAAAAGCGCACCGCGAAGGTGGTATTTGGCATGTAACGATCCTTGATGTGATGACAAACCAACGCTTTGAACGCAAAGCAAAAGCGCTTGTTAACGCTGCAGGTCCTTGGGTTAAACAGTTCTTTGATGATGGATTAGAGCAGGCTTCGCCTCGTAACATTCGTCTTATCAAAGGCTCACACATTGTTGTGCCACGCATTCATGACGAACCACAAGCGTACATTCTGCAAAACAAAGACAATCGCATTGTGTTCATGATCCCTTACCTAGATAAGTTCTCGATCATCGGCACCACCGACCTTGAATACAAAGGCGACCCACGTAACGTCGCAATTGATGATGTCGAAGTAGATTACTTGATTGATATCGTTAACCAGCACTTTGTTAAACAGCTTGGCCGTGAAGACGTGGTTTGGACATACAGTGGCGTAAGACCACTTTGTGACGACGAATCTGATTCACCACAAGCGATCACTCGTGACTACACGTTGGAATTGGACGCAGAACTGGATCAAGCACCACTGCTTTCGATCTTCGGTGGCAAATTAACCACTTACCGTAAGCTAGGCGAAGCAGCACTTAAGAAGTTAGAACCACACCTAACCAATATGGGTGCGCCTTGGACAGCGAACGACACGCTTCCAGGTGGTAACTTTAGTTGCAGTAGAGAACAGCTTGCGAAGATGATCCACACTAAATACCCTTGGGCATCTGAAGCGTTGTTACTTCGCTACGTGACTCAATTTGGTACTTACACGTGGAAGCTACTGGAAGGCGCGAATAGTGAAGCAGACCTTGGCAGCCAATTTTCAAACGAAGCGCATGGCGTTTATCAAGTTGAGATCGATTACTTGATCAATGAAGAGATGGCGATGACTGACGAAGACATCTTGTGGCGCAGAACCAAGCTTGGCCTGTACATGAGTGAATCAGAGCAGCAAGCAGTAACGGATTACCTGAAAGAGAAACTACAAAGCAAGGTAGTGAGCTTTTCTCAAGTAGGCTAACCCCACCAGCCTAAACATGGTTCAAGAACATACTTAACAACGAAGCTTAGCGTCCCCCGCGCTAAGCTTTTTTATTGCCTGCTATTCCGGCCTAAGAACTCGATCAGATAAATCTCTCGATTGATCGTCTCCTTCGCACGGGCTGAGGCTTTGTTCACTCCCCCATTTTCAACAAAAACTAAATAGTGTTTTATTAATCAGCTTGATTATCAACTTTACAAAAGATTGCTATTCTTTACCTCAACGAAACGACACATTTAGAAACGCTCACTATGTCAGCGCTTTAATAAGGAATCTATTCCATGCAAAAAGTTATTCTGATCACAGGCTCTACCGATGGTATCGGCTTCGAAACGGCAAAAGTACTTGTTCAACAAGGTCACCACGTTTTATTGCATGGACGTAACCCAAGCAAGCTCAAAGACGTAGAGAAGCAACTTGTGGCTATCTCTGCTGAAGCGAAAATTCAAAGTTACGTGGCAGACTTGTCTGTTCTGGCCGATGTGGATGCGTTGGCTGACAAAGTAATTGCTGAGCACGATAAGATTGATGTACTGATTAATAACGCAGGTGTGTTCAACACTCCGAACCCAATCACTAAAGACGGTTTAGATGTTCGTTTTGTTGTGAATACTATTTCACCATACCACCTGACTAAACGTCTGCTACCTGTGCTCGATGCATCTAGCCGAGTAGTGAACCTATCTTCAGCGGCGCAAGCAGCAGTGAACATCGAAGCGCTAAAAGGTAAAAAACCGCTTTCTGATGGTGACGCTTACGCACAAAGCAAGCTTGCGATCACCATGTGGACTCGCGAGATGGCAAAAGAGTTAGGCTCTACAGGGCCAATGGTGGTTGCGGTCAACCCAGCTTCGTTACTAGGCAGTAAGATGGTGAAAGACGCTTACGGCATTGCAGGCGGCGACCTAAGCATCGGTTCTGATATTCTGGTTCGCGCATCATTGTCTGATGAGTTCGCACAAGCAGGCGGTCAATACTTTGATAACGACAACAACACGTTTGCGAACCCGCACCCAGATGCGATATACGGTGATAAATCACAGTAAGTTGTCGCTAAAATTGAAGAGATCATCAAAGCAACGCTTTCTTAATTGCGACGACTCATGATGAGTTGATTTGCAAATCTCAATAAAAAAGCCCTGTGTTTCTAATAAATTAACTTAGAAACACAGGGCTTTCGTACAACGTTTGTCTCTACGTTTGCTCCCAATACGGCGGATTACCATAATATTCAGAGAAGTAGTCAATGAAGGCTCTCACCTTTGGTGCCAGTAACCTTGTGCTTGGGTACACAGCCCAAATCGCAGGTTCAGAGGTTAATGGGTAATCTTCTAATATTTGAATCAGTTGACCGCTTTTCAGTTGCTCATATGCGCACCAATTCGACGTCACCGTGATACCCATACCACCTGACGCTGCGTCACGCAGTGCTTCTCCGTTATCTGCCCTGAACGATCCCGATGCCTTAATCGTCTTAGGCCCGCTTTCAGTACTGAAGGTCCAGTTTTCTAAACCAATCAAGCTAATACACTGATGATCGTTAAGATCTCGAGGTGTGGCTGGCTTACCATATTTGATTAAGTAATCAGGCGATGCACACACAATACGCTTGTCTGTCGCAAGTTTTCGGGCAATCAGTGTCGAGTCTTTCAGCTCTGAGATACGAATCGCGATATCAAAGCCACCCTCAACAACATCCACCATCGAATCTGATAGCCTGAGATCGACTTTTAACCCAGGGTAGCGTTCTAAGAATCCAGGTAAAGCAGGAACAAGATGCAAACGCCCAAAAGACGCAGATGCGGTAACTCTCAGCGTTCCGGTTGGAGAATCACAGCCCACACCGACCGCCGATTTGGCAGCATCCACGCTCGATAACACTTCTTCAGCATGAGGTAAGAATGCTTCCCCCTCTTCGGTTAAAGAGACCTTACGAGTGGTTCTGTGGACCAAGCGAACGCCTAAATTGTCTTCCAGTTTACTGATGTGCGAACTTGCAACAGCAGGAGATAAACCAAGCTCTTGCCCAGCCATGCTGATGTTATGTGTGGAAGCTAAACGAACAAACAATTTGAGGTGTTCAACATTCATGAGATTACCAATAAAATCTTAAAAATCGTGTGCCAGTACCCCTTATTATGCGTTATTAACATAACAATACAACGTATTAACTCAGTTGAATTATGAAGAAGTGATTGAGCCAAAACGAAAAAAAACTCCCGAAGGAGTTTTTGTCTAAGTCTGTAATTCGCCATTTAGTTAGTCAGAAAAATTGCCAACTCACTAGCCCGTTAAACGAGCATGCAGTGAATCTTTAAGCTCAGAACGATCATGTTTCAATTAGTGCATCGAGCCGTCATCAATGGGTGAATCTTTCAGCTCTAGTTTACGAATCTCTTTATCAAGGTTGTCGTATGTCTTCATATCTTCTGCAAAGCCATCGTCAGTTTTAGCAAGCTCAGCAATTTTGTCTTTCATTTCAGGAAATTCGTGAACAAGAGAGTGATTTTCACCTAGCATAGAAACCTCTTAAGTTGAGTAAAGTGATTGGTAGTACACATTCATTATTTACCTTAGCAAGGGACTCAAATAACAAATGAGATCCAGTACACAGCCTAGAATATAGACAGTTCAGATTCACAAATTTACAACATAAATCGGTAGAGATGCGTTGTTTTACATAGAAGAAAGCCTCACGTAATCGCAAGGCTTTGTAGAGGTGAGTTCTTTATAAGAACAGTGACAGAAATGATAATAACAGCAGCTAAAAAGTATTTTCAAAAAAGGATTAGCTGCTACACCCACCAGAATGAACTCGATTCATTTGATCATGTGAAGATGTGTCAGAGCCTGTCGATTGGCATCCTGCCACAAACAATAGCGTTACAGATAAGATAAGCCATTTCATAATTAATCCTCTTTTAGTCGTGACTAAAGCATAGTGCTTAAAAGCGCGGATACCTCAGTCATTAACTAAAGCCTTACCTGCCGATAAAGCCTTAGTTAATGAACAAAGCATCGCTTCATTAATTAACGACCAGTCTCCGTGCAAAAAACTTTCACCAAACGAACAAAAAACAGTCACAACTCTCTCTAAGCTTCACAAAAACCAGCCTGCCGATTCCTTTTGGTTATTATATAAATAACATCAATTCATTTTTTGAATTACCACCAAGCCGATACATTAGTGTCATCTCCTAATGACGACCTCAAGGTAAACGATATGAAAAAGACCATTTTAGCAACACTGATTACCATCACATCAATGCAAACAATGGCAGCAGTTGAAGTAACCGACGAAAACTTCGCTCGTGCAGAAAGCGACCTTTACTTCACTCAACAGTTAGAGCATCAACCGGTTAATGTTTTTGAGCATAATCGCGAGAACGTAACGGTAGAGAACCAAATGATTATCCGCTCTAACACCGACCTGCTCTATTCAACCGCGGTTGTCGATGTCTCTGAAGGCGCAACATTCAAACTGGCGAAAGGCGATGGGTACCAGATCATGCATATCTTCAATAACAATCATGATAACCACATGGCCATTTATGGTGGCGAAGAAATTTACATCGACTCAGAAATCGCAGGTTCAGACTACATCTACATACTGATGCGAACTGCAACAAGTGCTGGCGCAGATGAAGCGCATCGACTGCAAGATGCGGCGGTCATTAATGCGAAATCAGCTAAGCCTTTTGAACCTGCTTCAGATTGGGATGATGCTTCTCGAGATAACGTCCGAGCAAAATGGGAGAAGCTAGTTAATGACATCAAGACTGAAGAAGCCTTCACACCAAACATCACAGCAACATCAAATAACAAGCAGTTTATGATTGGTACTGCGGTGGGTTGGGCTGGTATGCCGGCAGAGCATGCTGTGTATACATCACGAGCGGGCACAGGTAAAACAGAATGTGCAAACATCACGTTTGAAGCACCCTCATTACGTTATGACGAAGGCGGTTATTGGTCAATTACGGCCTATTCAAGCCAAGGCTGGTTGATGACGAACAACAACAGTGCTGATTCAACGACATCAACACCCAATAAAGACGGTTCTTACACGATCCACTTTGCGCCAAAAGGGCAAACCTGTGACGCTGCAAATAACGTAATTGAAGTAAACGATGATGGCTGGAACTTTGCGGTTCGTGCATACCGTCCTAGCGATGAAGCGGTAGCATCCGGTGAGATGCACAACTTCCCACAGGTCACGGCTAAGTAGCGGGGAATAACGACTGAGTTGCGAGTAATTAGTGTTAATTAACTGGCAATAGCAGCTGCTAACAAAAACCTAGCCTCTCATTTGAGAGGCTTATTGCTTTTCTTTTATGATGGCTTGCGAGGTAGTGATAATTTTGCGCTTAAGCCATTGATTCATCGGGTGCATTCTCTTGTTATGAGATTCCACCAACACGATCTTTTTGAGCTCTTCCGGTGCATAATCAGGAAAAGAGAGATAATCGAACTCTTCATAAAGATAAAGAGCAAGCTGCTTGGAACACGGTAGAATCATGTCACTTTGTTTGATGACCTCTAATAGCGTGTGCAAATACGAGCTTCTTGCTTTCACTTTAAGCTGCTCTGTCGACAAATGCTTGGCGATATAAGGCTGAATATCATTCCACCCCGGTATCACCAAACTCGCGTATTCCGCTTCATCTATCTCTTGCTGTGAAATCACTTTGCCAGCTAATGGGTGGCCGGTTTTAACCAACCCGACAAAGTCATCCTCACCGATAATCTGATGAGTAAACTGCTTATTCGTGTCGATTGGAGAAAAGTTGATAGCTGCTTGTATCTCGCCATCCAACAATTTTTTCAGCGTTTGAGAGCCCCAATTAACAATATTGACTTGAGCATTCGGCGCTTCTTGAATGAGACCAAGGCATAAACGCGCCCCAAGCCAGTTCGAGATAAAACCGTTAATTGCAATCGTGATGTTGCCTTGATACTCGGCAGGGTCAAAGCTTGGGGTTTCAAGAATCACGTCGTCCAAGCTTTCCATGATCATTGGCAGCCGTTCACCAAGCTCTAACGCACGTGGGGTTGGCTTCAAACCGGAATGGACACGAGTAAACAATTCGTCATCAAAGTATTCTCTCAATCGCCCTAGTGCTTTACTCACTGCGGGCTGACTCAGCGCCAATTTATTGCCAGCAATGCGAGTATTTTTGGTTTCTAGCAAAACCAGAAAAACGCGGATTAAATTGAGATCCAATTGTTTCATAGTTACCTGTCATTAAAGTTTGGTCAGGGAGATATTTAGCCGTCTGGCGATAAACGCTAACTTAGCGAATATCTCTCTCATTATGGCTCATTTGACGATTGATTCGCTTAACGATCTTTAACTCTTTCTTACTATCTAGACAAACTAAACAATAAATCATCATAGAAAAAGCAGAACTTCAATTCCTCAAAGTTCTGCTTTAACAATCCATGACTGCTTACGCTCTGCGCTTTTTGAAAGCGTGCCAACCAGCGCTGAAAATTGTTTTTAACACCACACCGAGTGCGCTTAGTTTTGGGTCGGCGTTCTTGCCAGAGGCAATGCGCCACATCTGATGTTCATACCAAACCAGCCCGACCATCGCCACCTTGTCCAATGCAGGTTTTCCTGTGGTTGGCACCGTTAGCGGCATGCCGTAACTAGGGTTTTCAATTAACTTGTTAGGGAAGTCAGGATCAACCGCCATTGTGCGCGCAATGCCAATAAAATCGGTCGCCGAGGTGTTTAATGCGTCATTCATTGCTTGCGCGGTTCGAAAACCACCCGTGACCACCAGCGGTGTACTCACGAGTTTTCTCGCCTTAACCATGTAATCCATAAAATACGCTTCACGTTTTACTGTGCTGGACTTGATTGATTCAGCTTTGCTCTTTGAACCCATCATTGATGGACTTTCATAGGTGCCGCCAGAGATCTCAATCAGGTCGATACCGTTATCACTCAGTGTTTGCACAACCTGCATCGACTCTTCTTCAGTGAAGCCACCTTTCATGAAGTCGGCGCTGTTGAGCTTAATTCCGACAGGGAAATCTTCACCGACCTCTTTTCGAATCGCGCGATAAACCTCAAGCACAAAACGAAGTCTGTTTTCGAGTGAGCCACCCCATTTGTCTTGGCGTTGATTGTGTCTCGAAGACAAAAACTGACTCACGAGATAACCATGAGCACCGTGAATCTGCACGCCAGTAAAGCCTGCTTGTTTTGAAAGCTTTGCACTCAGCGCGAATTTATCAATGATTGCGATTATTTCCGTCTCAATCAGAGCTCGTGGCGTATTGAAGCCTTTCTCTAACCCGCGCTCTAAAGAGATCGCCGAAGGAGCAACGGGGCTATCACATAAGAATTT
The DNA here is from genome assembly GCF_041464685.1 of Vibrio sp. 10N.237.312.B06. Classification (NCBI taxonomy): domain Bacteria; kingdom Pseudomonadati; phylum Pseudomonadota; class Gammaproteobacteria; order Vibrionales; family Vibrionaceae; genus Vibrio; species Vibrio sp. 10N.237.312.B06. The sequence goes on along the minus strand of NZ_JBFSPI010000026.1, from coordinate 23,511 downwards.
AGGAATTTGCTTTCCTGGGTGGTTCAATTGCATCCATATCTGCGAACCATTTTGTGTTCCAGCCTTCGCCCACTCACGAAATACGCTTAAGTCACTTTGCTCATCCAACACAACGTTTTTAGGTTCACCAAGCGCACCTCTATCGACCATCACGTTGCCCGTCATGGATAGGCCAATTCCTCCTTGAGCCCAACGCTGGTAAAGCGTGACTAAACCTTGCTTAGGGTTATGATGTTTATCACCTAGCTGTTCACTCATTGCCGATTTGAACAGGCGATTTTTGATCACTTGGCCATTAGGAAGAGAAAAAGGGTCGTTGAGGCAGATTGGATTCATGCGCGTGGTTACTTTCTTTGGTCTATATATTGCGTCCAGTATGCCCTATTTTATTCGACAGTTCTGAGCATTTAGTGCCTATTTCGAAGCAAATTTCACTCAATAATAAAATGCCAGCGGCATAGCCGCTGGCATTAATTGATTATAAACAAAACCTTAAACAGGCGATCTAAGTCATCACTTTATCGTGGATTTCTTGACCTTAGTGAACGGTGTCGATTTCCATTTATCGGTTCTTACCTCTTCACCGGGCGTGTACATGCGTAACACTGAATACCATTGGTGAGCGGGGATAGGTAAGAAGTTAGGATCATCTTCATGCCCTTTTACATCGCTACTCATGTAAATGGTGTAGCTGCCATCAACATTAGGCGTTAGCGTTCTGTCTCCACGGGAATGACGGTTTAAGTCATTTTTCTCCATCAATCGGCTTTCACCACTGTAGGCCGTGTATGACCAAAAACCACCCTCTTCTAGCGGTGGCGAATCGAAGGTCACCGTGTAATCATACTTACTACCATCGAGCGCACCGCCTTCACTATCGAAGAAGTCACCGCTGTACATAGTGTGTTTTGCAGGCAGCCCCCATTGGCCCATTAAGGTGCCGTAGGCGTGCTGAAAGCTTGGAACCTTGGTCATTTCATCACGAGTGCCTAACACGTCACGTGAATCATCAAAGCCCGCATTAATGATTCGTTCCAGTCCGTCTTTTTGACCAGACTCGATCATACGAAGCTGCTCTTTCATAAATGGATGATTGGCTTTGCCTAATTCAAGATCTCCTAAGCCAATGTACTCGAACAGTTCAACCAGCTTTTGGTCATGTGCCTTCATAGTTCCTTCAGACAGAATGAAATTGGTTCGTTCGACCCAATTAGAATCTTCAGGGTCTGGATACTCGCGCTCAACAGGATCTGGCCCTTTCTGACCTAAATATTCCGACAACGTCCTAATATTCCATTGATCCATTAACTTTTGAGCAGTTGCAGAATCGTCACCGCCAAGGTCCATGATTCGCCCCATCATCTTGACCAGCGGATGCTCGACATAGATGACTTGATCGACACTCGCAGGCACTTCACCTTTCCACCCTTCAACTGCATACATGAAGCTGCCGCCTTTTGTGCCTCGCTGTGGAGAGCCAAAAGCCGAGTCAGTAAAGTGCTGCATATTCATGGTATGGAACAACCAGTATCGATTGTCATCATGGTCTGGAATCGTAACGATGACAGGCTCTGCTGCTAGATCCATCCAACCCATCAAATGTAACGTGTCATTGTTAATCGTCGGGTGCGCAGTGTAAGTGTCGTCAGCAAGTATTCGAATATTTTGGAATCGATTCAAAGGGTAATCTTGCTCAACGACGGTTTTGTAAAAGTATTTGTAGGCTTCATCTATCGAGTACGCGTACTCATAGGCAAGTTGTGCCAATAGCTGATTATCCTTTTTGAGCGACGCTAAACTCGCCATCTCAACGGGGAGAGTTTCCGTCTTTATCTCCATTGCTGTTTTTGTTGCCACAGCTACGCTCGTCGCGTCCACGGATTGGCTCGCGAGTACCGGAGACGGAAGTGCAACCATGAAAGCACAAGCCAGTGCTGTCGCAAGTATGTTTTTTTTCATCATTTAATGTCCTAACTAAAAACGAGTACGGAAGGTGATCCAAGTGTTGTTGTCAGTATCACCACTAAAGATGATGATGTTGTCACTATCGACCTTGTAGCCCAGTTGCATTTCAGCAGAGAAATCTCGTGTGTTCTCACCATCTAATCCGTAGGTGTATTGTGGAGCGAGTAGAAGATAAAATTGGTCAGCAAAATCGTACTTTAAGTAGTTAATACTGCTGATGATTTGCGTGTCCTCAAACTGATTACTCTCCTCCCACATTTGTCCGTACGTTAGGGCGCTGTACAGGTTAACCTTATCGCTCAGCTTGAACGACTGCATGATGCCCGCCGACGCATAGTTTGAGGTTATGCCATCGTTGGAGAAGTCGTGTCCAGCATCAACAAACAAGCCAGTGCCCGTTTTCTTGTTGGGTGTGAAGAATCGTGCTCGATAGTTTTCAAAGTTGTTTTTGCCTTCCAGCTTACCCAACACACCCCAATCGCCACGATTCACGCCAAACTGGAAGGTAGCGCCAAGCCCTTTATTGCCCGCAATAAGTTCACCTCCCGTATAAACGGCCATGGGGTCAGCCATATCACTGGCAGGTTCTTCTTGAGCGGAAACGGAAAATGCAAAGGGGATAAACGTAAAGATAGAGAGTGTAAAAGTGGAAAAAGTGCCCGTGAGCAGACGTAACGGTTTCTTCATATTGTTGTCCGGTAGTAAGGTGCGCTTGTTACAGCACACCTTGCATTAGTCGTATTTGGCGTTAGTCAGCAACCACTGATTTGTCTGCCATACCAATACCACCAGCTTTCTGTCTTGGTGGAAACGCTTTGAGTGACTTCTGATATTCCGCTGCTGATTTTTGCAGCTTTGGTAATACCCAAGACTTCTCTTTCATCCATAAGAACCAACCACGAGTATCAGGGCTACGCTCATAAGGATCAGCCTTGATGTTGATGAGCATCCCTAGTGGCCACTCTTCAGGAGGCGCAATCCACTCCGTTTTGGTTTTTAGGTGCACTTTCCAATCATCCACTCGGAACGCATTCAAATCTTGCTCGTTGTAGAAGAAGAACTCATGACGTTGACTCGGCTCGCCTTTGGTCAACATATCCAGCTGGTTATAACCATCCAAGTGGACTTGGTAACGCTCGCCGTTTAACTCTTTTCCATCAAGCAGCTCTTGCTTAATGTCGCCTTCACCCACTGCAGCCATAATGGTTGGCACCCAGTCTTCAGATGTCATGAAGCCATCGGTGTATTCACCTTGAGGGATTTTATCTGGCCAGCTGACCAGCATAGGCACACGGAAACCGCCATCCCATGTCGTGCCTTTTTGTCCTCTGAATGAGGCAGAGCCTGAATCAGGCCAGTGATCTAGGTTTACGCCGTTGTCAGAGGTGAAGAGAATGATGGTGTTGTCGATTTCGCCCAAGTCTTCAAGCTTATCGAGTAATACACCGATCTGGTCATCAAGTTCGATCAAGCCATCGTAATACGTGTTGGTTTGGCTCGCGCCTCTGTACTCAGGACGCACATGGGTTTTTTGATGCATACGAGTCGGGTTGTACCACATGAAGTATGGCTGCTCGTCTTTCTCCGCTTCATGTTTATCAAGCCAATTAGTAGCAAACTCCAAAAATTCGCCATCCACTGTCTGCATGCGCTTAGCACCTAGCGGGCCTTTGTCTTCAATCGTTTGTTTTCCAACCACACCAAATCTAGGATCATCGGTCATATCTGCAGTTTCCGTCGCAACGGTATGAATAACATTGCGAGGGCGACCTCTGAAGTCAGGGTCTGTAGGGAATTCCGGCTGTTCAGGCATCTCCATAACGTTGAGGTGGTAAAGGAAACCGAAGAATTCATCAAAGCCGTGCACCGTTGGGAGGTGGCTATTGTTATCGCCTAAGTGACTTTTACCGACATGCACGGTCGCATAGCCTTTGTCTTTCAGCATTTCGGCTAGGGTTGGATCTTCTTTTTGAAGGCCAAGCGAAGAGCCCGGCTGACCGACAGACGTTAAGCCTGTTCGGAAAGGATATTGACCTGTGATAAAGGCAGATCGCCCCGCGGTAGAGCTGCCTTGTGCGTAGTAATCACTGACCATCATGCCGCGCTCGGCAATTCGATCAATGTTCGGCGTATCCACCGCGCCTAAACCACGGTGGTAGGCAGATCCGTTGGGCTCACATCATCGAGCATGATAGCAACCACATTGGGTTGGCTCGCTGCATGTACGTTGACGCTCGCCAATACCGAGAGCGCCAGAGCGGATTTAACAAAAGACTTATACATTTATAACCCTCATTCACTATGAGTAAATCGCTAGAGCCACACCGACAATGATGTATGTCTCAAGCGAACCGTTGTTTAAATAAATGGTATAAGAAAGAGGCCAAAAATGGCTTGATAGCCACTATTACGATTTTTAATAGTGGCAGTTAGAAAGGGAAGTTATTTAAAGAGAATAGTAGCGTGATGCTAGGATTGAATAATCGACGCAATTTCTTTTTGAAGCCAATCCGTGAACGGGTTATTGCGGTTTGCTTGATGAGTAAACAGTGCCAACTCTCGACGATAGGTGTCTTTCAACATTTCCGACGGTAAATCGATACAACGATAAGAGTGATCAAGCAAATAGCGACATTTCGACGATGTAATATAGATAAAGTCACTGTCCTTAACGATCTCCAGCATCAAGTTCATATTGTTGCTTCTGAGCGCGATGTGTTTATCTAAGTCATATTTTTTGATCAACATTTCCGCCTTGGACGGCTGAATGTAACCAGGGATCATATTGATACAGAGTGGGTATTTCAGAATGTCCTCAAGGGAATTACCTTGAATTGGGTGGTCAGCTCTTAACACCAACATGAACTTATCAAAGCCAACTGGGCGCTCAGTCAGGGTTTTATTGACCTCCATGGGAAGATAGCTCACTCCCCAACACATTCGGTTGGTCTCTAGGGACTGGACGCCGTTATCTAACCAAGGTGAACATTGAAACGTCACTTGCGGCGCTTCTTTGGTCAGCTTTTTGATTAATGGCACACCCACTGGGATCAACAGCGGGGAAGGCAACATGATTTGAACCTCCCCTCTTAAATCTTCCAAGCCCCACTCATCATTGGGTATGTAAAGGTTATCTAGTTGCTCTAATAGCAGAGGCAAGGTTTCGATAAGCTTTAAGCATTTTGGGGTGGGTTCAAGCCTTGCTTTATCTCGAACAAACAACTCGTCATCAAATTGTTCTCTGAGTTTACGAAGCATGACACTGATCGTCGGCTGACTTACGTTTAAAGCTTTTGCTGCACTCACCGTTTGACGAGTTTCATTAAGCACCAAAATGAGCCGCAGTAAGTTTAGGTCTTTAGTCATGCCCTACTCCAAATGATTTAGAAAAGTGGAAAGTACGCTGGCGAATACCCTTTTTTCATCGCTTCTACCATAGGCAGTAATTTGGGTAATGCGTGACGAAAAAACATCTCATACCCTTGGCACAAATGATTCATCGGACTGCCATCTTCGGTTGTTGCTATTCTGTTTTTAGGACAACCACCTTGGCAGAGTTCAACAAAATCACAACGTCGACAAGTGCTGTTTAACTCATCATATTTGTTGGTGCCAAACGCGATTTGTTCTGGTGAGCTCGCCATGGTTGCAAGCTTATCACTGTTCATGGTGCCCAATTGATGATCTTGATACCCATAATGGTCACAACTGTAAACATTGCCGTCATGCTCAACCATTAATTGCTGTCCACAAGTCGCGCTGTGATGGCACATTTGGCTTTGGTAACCCATCAACACCATTAAACAGTTTTCAAAAAACTGGATATACACTTTACCGACATCATTGGCGCTCCATGCATCAAACAAGTCACAAAGAAATTGCCCCCACTGCTCGCCCGTTAACGACCAATCATGCCCTGTTCGCCTGTCCAACTCATGATCGATACAAGGCTGAAACTGCATGTAATCACTGCCATTTTCAACCAAAAACTGATAGATCGTTTTACCGTGTTTGTAGGTTTTATTATTGACGACCGTTAACGTATTAAAATCAACATTGTGCTTCTTTAGATAAGACATCCCACGCATTGTGCGTTCAAAAGACGACTCGCCATTTTTGTCGATCCGAGCGATGTCATTCAGAATATTGGGTCCATCGATACTGATGCCCATCATGAAATTGTGTTTAGCAAAGAAACTCGCCCAGCGATCGTTAATCATGGTTCCATTGGTCTGCATCGTATTCACGACCAGCTTGATTGTCGCTTTGCTTGCCTGCGTTTTCATCGCCGTTTCATAGAAATCGAGCCCTCTTAACATAGGCTCGCCACCATGCCAGATAAAGTCCACTTGCTGATCTTTCATTGGCTGCGCGTCGATATGAGCACCGACAATTTTCTCCATCATGTCCAAAGACATTGACGATCTTTTATCGCCATCTTGTCTATTGAGATAATAGCAGTAGCTACAATCCAAATTACATTGAGCTCCTTCTGCTTTAATGAATAAGCTAAAAGGATAAGTAGATGTGTTCATATCGATTCCCGTACTTTTTTGCCAACATATCAACCGAAAATCAATCAAACAATAGCGCCTCAAGCACACTACCTGCACACGTCGTAGAGTCGCTTCACCACCCTAAATCAATGTCAATTAAAACAAGCACTTGAGTTCCAAAAAGAGACTATTAACATCCTTAATATCGGCTATTACACTCCTTAATCTCACTTGCTCATATGATAAATGCCTAATTCTGTTCCTACGATCTAAGGTGTTCCATGAGAAAGCTCCTCTATAAGAAAAGTGTACTGACCAGTTTAGTGTGTTCTTTGTCCAGTATTATCACGATGCCATCCCTTGCCCAACAATCTATTAATCCTGAAGAAGAGCTCGCTTACAATCTCGGTGTTCAAGCATTTATCTATGGTACAGGCCCATTAACCGTGGCAGCGGTTAGGCAAACGACCACATCTGTTGATGCGCCAATGGACAACGCTATGGCACCATTGAATGAGATGGGTAAAACACGCGTTCTATCCGGACCTCAGGATAGAATTGTACCGACCGTCAACAACGACACGCTCTACTCACAAGCTCACTACGATCTGGATTTATCGGGCCCAATGGTGATTGATATTCCTCGCACCGATAACCGTTACTACATTGTTCAGTTATTGGATGCTTACTCAGATTCGATTGAAGATCTGCACGTGAAGAATGTAGGCGACCAAGGTTCAAAAGTGCTTTTGGTCAACAAAGGATGGGCTGGTGAAGTACCAGAGGGAATTGATCGTGTCGTAGAATCTCGCACTCCTATGGTTTGGTTGATTCAACGAACGGGCGTGTTTGGCGAGCAAGACCTCAATGACGCACTGGTTATTCACGATAAATTCCTCAGCTACCCACTCGATCAACTCGGCGCAGAGCATGACATCGTAGAGCTCAAAGCTTCGACAGGTCGTATCCCACCCATGGCGAGGCCTGAAGGGTTAGAGTGGTATTCGCTAATTGACCGTGAACTACGTAAAAACCCGATTCCAGAAGATGCTGCCATCGTTGATCAATTCCAACAAATTGGTATTGGAGGATCGACCCCCTTTAACCCTGAAGCGCTAACCTCAGCACAGAAAAAAGGGCTAATGCGCGCGATTGAGTCTTCACAGCCGATCATTCAATACGCTGGTCGAAGCATCGGCGATGTCAATAATGGCTGGTCGATGATGTACGAGGGAGGCCGTTACGGGAATGATTACCTGAGCCGAGCGAGCATCAATATGCGTGCGGCTGGTTTGAATGTGCCAGAGCGAGCACTCTACCCAAATCGATACACGGACTCGAATGGCGAGCAACTGTCGGGAGACAATCAATATCGAATGACCATGCCTGCCGATGCACCCGCTGACGCCTTTTTGTCTTTGACCATGTACGACGCTAAAAACCTGTTCATGGTTGAGAACTTCATTCAACGCTACTCCATTTCAACCAATCGTAAAGATGAGCTGAAATACGCAGAAGACGGCACCTTGCCAATATGCATTCAATACGTAAAACCGTCCGATCCAACGTGTAACTGGCTACCAGCACCTCAGGATGACTTCTATCTTCACATGCGCCTGTATGAGCCAACTCAAGCCGTTCTCGACAATGAATACCCACTGCCACAAGTTGAAAAGCTCTAGCCTCAATTAAGTTAATTACTTCGATTAATCCAACTAAGTCGATCAAGTCGATTGCCACAGCATTCTTAATGTTCGCTCGTGGCAATTCGTTCCATCCCTAAACACATGGCTCAAACTGCTAGCAACATAGCTCATACACTGAAAATGAGGTTCTATTCTTGAAAACACCTTTCATCACACTGTCTCTGTTAGTAACAGGGATAGTCAGCTCTCTCGCTCACGCGGGAGGGTTAAATCTATCTCAGATTGCGACCACTAAAAGCGTTGGCACAGCCGGCACGGGAAACGTAACCGCGAACGATGCATCCGCCGTGATCACCAATGCTGCGGGGTTATCGGCTATTGAAGAAAGCGCTTGGATTCTCGGCGTTCAATACCTCGATGTTGAAACCACTTTTGTTCGTGACGATAACTCGGCTTCGACCACAGGAAGCAGCGCGGATGTTCTCCCTCACCTGTCTTACGCATCAAGGTTAAATGACCAATGGGTCGTTGGCGCAGCATTGCACGCAGCTGGCGGCACTGGCGTTGAATACTCACACGGCGTGGGCGCGCACCCTACTTTATTGATCAAAGAAAATAGCATTTCGGCGCTCAACTTAACGTCGTCATTGTCGTATCAGGTCAATGAACAACTGTCCCTTGGTGGTTCTTTGATATTGCAGCACGCTGCGCTTGAAACTCAAGCATTGAATGGTCGAGAGCTACAAGGAGATAGCCTTGATCTAGGGTTCGGTCTGAGTCTCAATCACCACATCAGTGACAACACACAATTGGGTGTTAGTTATCAGGGCCAATTTGATCACGACCTTTCCCTTGATAACGCCAACGCTTTTGGAATTAGCTCTGAACTGACGTGGGTTCGAAGCTTAAACTTAGGGTTGAAGCATTCATTAAATGAAGACTTAAACCTTCTACTCAGCTCCAACATGGAGACTTGGCAAGATTATGATGACAAATACTCAACCACCTACTCTCTTGGGGTTGGTGTGGAATACGCATATGAGGATTGGTTGCTGTACAGCGGGCTGAACGGTGACACGAGCCCTGTAAGCAGTCAAAACAGAGATGTGTTACTCCCGCTCGATAAACAGTGGCGTATCGGATTCGGCGCTGAGAAGAAGATATCCAATGACTTACATCTAGGGTTGAGCTACCAATACCAAGATTTAGGCCATGGTGAAATCAGTGCGGACTCAGGACTATTTCAGCCTTCTGGCAGCTATTCGACCAACAGAGTTCACTTCATCACTTTGTCTCTTCGCCATTAAAGCGAACTCTTAAGCGTTCCATTCTAGCTTCTAGCTTCTAGCTTCTAGCTTCTAGCTTCTAGCTTCTAGCTTCTAGCTTCTAGC
>NZ_JBFSPI010000026.1:0-13914 GCF_041464685.1 Vibrio sp. 10N.237.312.B06 | reverse complement strand
CAGGAAACCGTACAAAAAAGGATTGGCTGTGACAGCAATCCTTTAAATTCATGAATATCATTCTGCCAACCAGAAAGGCTCTAACGCCCTTTACGCTCATGGTAATTGTCGTTATTGTGATTCTCTACGCCATCATCACAAGGACTGTCTGAGAGTTATGAACAGCACGATTGAAACTATTCTGGGGCACCGCTCCATTCGTCAATATACAAATCAACCGATTGAAAAAGCGCAACTTGATGTGATTATTCAGGCTGGTCTCGCGGCTTCGTCATCAAGCTTACTGCAAGCTGTTTCTATCGTGAGAGTGACAAACAAAGAGAAGCGTAAACTGCTAGCAGAATACGCAGGTAATCAAGCTTACGTTGAGAACGCAGCTGAGTTTTTGGTGTTCTGTATCGACTATCAACGCCACGCTCAAATCAACCCTGAAGTGAAAACCGACTTTACTGAACTGACCCTGATTGGCGCGGTCGACTCTGGCATCATGGCGCAAAACTGCATGCTGGCTGCTGAGTCTCTAGGTTTGGGTGGCGTGTACATTGGCGGGCTGCGTAACAGCGCACAACAAGTCGATGAACTGTTAGAACTACCACAACATACCGCCGTGTTGTTTGGGATGTGCTTAGGTCATCCGGCACAGCAACCAGAGGTGAAGCCTCGCCTCCCTGCTCATGTGGTGATGCACGAAAACCAATACCAACCGCTGAGCCTAGATGAAATTGCCAGCTACGATGATTCAATGCAGAGCTACTACGCAAGCCGTTCAAGCAACCAAAAGCAGAGCAGTTGGTCACAACAGATCACTCAAAAGCTGTCTGGCGAATCTCGCCCGCATATCCTGCCTTACTTGAACAGCAAGCAGCTGACCAAGCGTTAAGCCGTTAAGCCGTTAAGCCGTTAAGCCGTTAAGCCGTTAAAAAATAGCAGCAAACCACAGCAAACAGCAGCACAAACAAAAATGTCAGCGTAATATACGCTGACATTTTTATTTATCCAGAGGCGGCTAGATTACAGATATTTCTCAATCGGTAACAACTGTAGGAAGCCTGACTGCATTCGTTCCCACTTACCCGTTTCTGGTTCGCTGTCCCAACGTTGATCGCCTGAATACCAATACACATCACCGTCTTCCAGTTCCAAGCGCCAGCTATTATCGTCACTCATTGCTTGTTCAATAGTTTTTGCTAACGTTTCAGCAATCTCTTTATTCTCGATGATCAAAACCGATTCCGTATTGAGGTAGGTAGAGCGCAAGTTGAAGTTAAATGAGCCGATGCTCGCGATGCTGCGGTCAAATACGACTGATTTAGCGTGCAAGCCATAGGCCGTCTCAGGCGCACATTTCAACACGTCTTGAGTCGATGCTTCACATAGCTTGGATTCTGGTTTTAGCTCAAACAGGTCGATGCCATGATCTAACATGTCGTAACGTCTGCCCGCATAAGCGGAATGATTAGTCACCAGATCATTAGACGCCATAGAGTTAGTTAGCGCTTTTATCTCAACACCCTTGTTGTTCAATACCTGCCACTCTTCAAGCTGACCATCATCGAATACAAGGTAAGCGGATTCCAACAAGATCTCTTGTTTCGATTCACTCGCTAACTTCCCTAGAAGAATCGCAGTCGCTTTCGGTTCATCAGTATTATCGGAGTCATCAGGGACGGGTTGATCGTAAACAAAACGCGCATTCACCCAAGTCATCTCACCAATCACCTCTTTCAGTAAGCTATCAGCAGCCTTGCGATCTAATGGTAATTCAGGATAATTTTGATAATGCGGAACGACAATATTATCTATCTTCGAGAGATCAGGTTGTTCGTCATCACCCAGCATATCGACAGGGTAAGACCAACGGCTGTTCCAGTATTCAACAAAACTGGTTTGGATGGTGTTAACTACCGAGCCCATGACTAATACATCGCGGTCTCGGAAATTGATTTCATCAGAAAGGTCGAAGTATTCATCACCAATATTACGTCCACCCACCACAGACAAAGTACCATCGACGGTAAACGACTTATTGTGCATACGGCGATTTAAACGAGAAAAGTCGCCGACAAAGCTCAGCCATTTACTGAAACCGCGGCGTGTTGGTGTTGGATTGAAGATACGAATCTCGACGTTCGGGTGTGCATCCAGTGCCGACAGCAACCCTTCACGTTCGTTGAGGTTGATATCATCCAGCATTACGCGAACCTTCACACCGCGCTCGGCCGCTGCTAATAAACGGCTAGCGAGATAGCTGCCCGATTCGTCAGAGTTCCAGATGTAATATTGAATGTCGATGGTGTGCTCGGCACTTTCGACCAGCGCTAATCGCTGTGCCAAGGCATCCCAACCAGACTCTTGCAGACGAACCGCAGTGGTGCCTTGCTCTAAAGCTTCAGGCTGAAATTCATTGGTTAGAACCGATAAAGAACTAGGTGCAGGAGAGGTTGGCGGTTCTGTTGGATGATCGATGCCTTCAGGAAGTGAAGAACACCCACCTAAAACGGCGATTAAGATTAACGTTAAACTGATGCGTTGGAGCACAGGCATGTATCTGACTTCCTTTTCACGATGGCGTCTTTAGAAACTTTCCGTAAAGCTTTTCAATGAACAAGCTATTCCGATCTATTCATTGATTATTACTGCTAAAGCCTGAAATTTATAGGTAATTATCCAGTATAAATTTAAAGGTCGGTAAATTGGCCTACAGATCACTTAAGTTGAGTGAGCGCCAAACAGTATAAACTCAGCGGCTTTTCGACCATTTCAATGGTGAGCTCTGTTCGGTCTGGGTTACAGTTCAACGCCAAAGCGTAGCCGTGTAAATAATCCACCAGCAAGTCCAACGCATTTTTGGTTTGCTCTTCCGTTAACGCTAACGGGCTCAACACCGCTTCAAAACGTTCACTAAATACCTCCATCGGCCCGAGAGATTTCATGGTCAATAAGGTTTCTAACAAGCCTCTATATTCGTTGAGCATCGACAAGTAACTCACACTGAGCCGATATAGGTTATCTTGCCAGTCTTGATTCAGCTCTGGCTGTGCCACTTCTTCAATCAAAGAAACTGTGATTGCCTCAAGCAGATCGTTTTTGTTTTTGAAGTAATGGTATATGGCCATCGCATCTACCCCGAGTTCTGTCGCCAACCCTCGAATACTTGGCACTTTGCCACTCTCTCGCATCATGCTTTTAGCAATGGTGAGAATTCTATCCGCGCTGAGTTGGCTTGATCCACTCTTTGGTCGACCTCGTTTCTGATCCTTGACAGTCATACCGTCACCTCTTAAACTTTATTTCTACACTGTAGAATATTTTAATTTATTACCGTGTAGATGCCAAGTTTCTCATCGATATCGGAGTTAAAAATGTCAAATATTGTATTCATCGCAACCAGTCTTGACGGTTACATTGCAGACAAACAAGGCGAATTAGATTGGCTGCAAGCGATTCCAAATCTAAACGGTGACGACATGGGGTACAACGCTCACACCGATCGTATCGATGCACTGGTCATGGGACGTAATACAATGGACATGGTGTTGAGCTTTGGCATTGATTGGCCTTACAGCAAGCCAGTCTATGTACTGAGCAACACTTTAAGTGAAGTACCTCAAGAGCTTGAAGGTAAAGTATTTTTGATGAAGGGCGAGCTTAAACAGATTGTCGTGGATTTGAATAACAAAGGCCTAAAGAACCTGTACATTGATGGCGGCATTACCATTCAAAACTTCCTGAAAGAAGACCTGATTGATGAGCTGATCATCTCGACCATTCCAGTCTTACTTGGTGGTGGATCTCCGTTATTTGGTGACTTAGTTTCCCCTGTCGATTTTACATTGAAAGGCGTCACGACATACCTTGATGAAATAGTGCAAACGCATTACTTACGTAAGCGTTAAAGCTGTTGTTGCTCTAAGGGCATGAAAGGATCAACACCGAAAACATTGTTCACGCTGCATAACCTTTATAGCCCCTACTAAAACCTCCCCTAAAGTAGTACCCTTTATCGTATTTCATTCTTAATGGTATTTATGTCTTATGAAGCTTTTGGTCGATCGCACTGGTGAACAGTTTTTAGAAATTCTGCAAGAATCGGGAGACACGCTGACGGTTCAATTCATTACCAATGAAGGCAATCGGAAGGGTAAGCCGTTCCAAGATAACTTGAGTGGATTGTTCCTCACAGGGTGGAAGCCGCGCACTACTTCAACCGCCATCGGATTAGAGCGCTTTAAGCAAGGCAAACTTGAAGATCCCAAGGTGAGTTTCGCATTGCACCAACTCTATCCACTCGGTCGAGACGTAAAATTACCTTCTGGCGATATCGCCACTATCGCGAGTTACGCCAATACCCATACCGATGGCTACTATATGTTTGTGCGCCTCAACGATGAATTAACCCGACTAAAGATTACACCCGATTGGGAACTTCAACCTTCCGATCAAAGATTGGCTCTGCCTTATTACCCAACCCCAAGAACTAAAGAAGAGCTCGACAACATTGACAATTTTGATGCGTGGGCGGGCGGTTTTTAAACACTGAAAGTCAGTAAACGCTATTGAGATCACATCCACCTATCGAATCTCAATACAACAATATGTGCTCTCTAAACATTGATACGAATACCCGTTCTCAAACGATGCAAATAACGGTTTGGCTGTGTGCTGCTAAAGAGTGTTTCATTCTTTCCTACAAGCTCAAACGGGGCTGAATAAAGTCAATAAACGCCGAGATACGTTTAGAGACAGAGGACGACTTGTAATAAACCGCATTCACTCGCTCTCGGTCTGTGTTGGCAAGTTTGTCTTGTTCCAGAATAGGGATTAAGCGACCCGCAGCCATATCTTCCTGCACCATAAACCCCGACAGACAAGCGATCCCATTTCCAGCTAAGACTAGTTGACGCACGGTTTCACCATTACTGGCTGTCACAGTAGGCGCGACGTCACTTTGGTTTGGTAAAGGCCAATGGTTAAGCACTTTGTTCCCTGCAAAACCCACAATTTGATGTGAACTCAAATCTTCAGGTTTGGTGGGCAGCCCACGCTTAGCGAGATAATCAGGTGACGCCACAATATGGAGTAAACTTTTTCCTAACGGGCGCGCGTGCAGTGTTGAGTCGGACAACTTACCGATTCGAATCGCAACATCGGTTCTCTTTTCGAGAAGATCAACGAAGCCTTCGTTGGAAGTGAGTTCCAACTCAATGTCTGGGTAAGCCTCTTTGAATGACTGCACCAACGGCACTAGCTGATGGAATACGAATGGGCTGGCGGCATCGACTCTTAAACGACCTTTAGGCAACTCACCGCGCGACACGATTTCTTCTTCCGCGCTCTGGATCATTTGTAATCCCACCCTGACTGAATCGACAAACTGCCGCCCTTCCTCCGTCAATTCCACGCGTCTCGTTGTTCGGTTGAATATTGAGACGCCGAGTTGCGACTCAACCTTACTCACCGAACGAGATACCTTGGCGACTTGCACATCCAACGTCTCTGCTGCCGCAGAAAAACCACCAGCATCGACGACGGTGAGTACCATTTCTAAATCATCTGAACGGGTTAACATGAGGCTCCTTCGCTATCTTAATTTTGTTTAATGTCATCACGCTTGTGCTCATCACAGCTCAAATCATCTGAGTCTTTTCGATCTCATCAGCTTAATCCAATGATCGGCTAACTCTCCAATTATTGCAAATAGCACAAAGGTTATTTGTTAATGATGGCATTTTTCACAAATATATTTTGCTAGATAATCCTCGCCATCAAACGAAGCGCTCCTATTGCAGTCAAAAGCTGCCCCATTTTATCGCGCTCGGTATTTAACAAAGAACAGTAAGAGAGATGATTATGCCACTAGCATTACTTGCATTGACGCTCAGCGCCTTTGCCATCGGAACCACAGAATTTGTCATCGTAGGCTTGATTCCTACCATGGCGAGCGACTTGAATGTATCTCTGCCATCGGCAGGCCTATTAGTCAGTTTATACGCGCTTGGCGTTGCTATTGGCGCACCAGTATTAACGGCATTAACCGGCAAATGGAATCGTAAGGCGGTGTTGCTGACCGTGATGGCATTGTTTGTCATTGGTAACTTATTGGCGTGGCAAGCTCCGGGCTATAACACGCTGATCGCCGCACGAATTTTGACCGGCCTCGCCCATGGTGTGTTCTTCTCGATTGGATCGACCATCGCGACAGGTTTGGTTTCAAAAGATAAAGCAGCCAGTGCCATTGCGATCATGTTTACGGGTTTAACAGTTGCATTGGTAACCGGCGTACCACTGGGCACTTACATCGGCCAAACCTTTGGCTGGCAAGCGACCTTCTTGATCGTTGCTCTGCTTGGTCTTATTGCTCTTATCGGTAGCGCTATCTTGGTTCCAAGCAACCTTAAGCAACCACCTGCGGCGAAGATTTCGGCACAACTAAAGGTTCTAACTCAACCACGATTACTGTTGGTTTACGCTATCACAGCACTAGGTTATGGCGGCACATTCACAGCCTTTACCTTCCTTGCTCCAATACTGGAAAACGTATCAGGGTTTGATTCGAGCTCAATCAGCCTCATCATGTTGGTTTACGGTGTGTCAGTGGCGGTGGGTAACATCTGGGGCGGAAAAATGGCTGACAAGATGGGCCCGATTAAAGCGCTGACCGTTATCTTCTCTGGTTTAGCCGCAGTACTGGTGGTATTCAACTTTACCGCTGTAAACCCTTATGCAGCCGTTGCGACTATTTTGGTTTGGGGTGCATTTGCATTCGGTAACGTTCCGGGGCTACAAGTGTATGTTGTGAAACTGGCTGAGAAATACACACCAGACGCAGTCGATGTCGCTTCTGGATTGAACATTGCCGCCTTCAACGTCGGTATTGCATTGGGCTCATGGGGCGGTGGTTTGATTGTCGCGAAATCTGGATTAATGAACACCCCTTGGGTAGGTGCGGTGATCGTTTTGATCGCTCTTGTTCTGACTCGATTCAGTGGTGCGTTAGATAAGAAGCAAGCACAACAAGCTGTTCCATCTAGCATCTAGCAAGGATAGAAAAAACAAAGCCCGAACCTAGGTTCGGGCTTCGTCATTTACATCTGATTATTGTCCGTTATCGATCGATTTCAGCACTTTACATGGGTTACCGACTGCAACCACATTGGCTGGGATGTCTTTAGTTACCACACTGCCCGCGCCAATCACACTGTTTTCGCCAATGGTCACGCCAGGGCAGATGATCACACCACCACCTAACCAAACATTGTCACCAACGTTAATTGGCGTGCCAAACTCAACGCCTTCTTCTACACGGCCTTTCACATCGAGTGGGTGACCTGCGGTCAGGATTTGAACGTTCGGACCAAGCAGCACATTGTCGCCAATGGTCACTTCAGCCACATCCAAAATCACGCAGTTAAAGTTAGCGTAGAAGTTCTTGCCCAGCTTGATGTTCGAGCCGTAGTCACAACGAAATGGAGGTTCTAGATGCGCGTTTTCACAGCCCGGAATGAGCTCTTGCGTTGCCGCTTCCCATTCAGGAGTGTCAGGAATACTGTTATTGAGTTTTTGAAGCACCTTACGACACTCGATACGAGCGGCATAAAGCTCTTTATCCCAAGCCTGATAAGGTTCGCCTGCTAGCATTTTTTGTTTTTCTGTTTTCACGTTACTTACCTGTTCTCGCATCACTCAGCTATTTTCATATTACTTAGCTAGTTTCACATTACTTAACTAATGGTGGTCAATTCATCGACCAAAAAACGCAATATCGCACATCTAAATAACAGTGAATAAGGAGTGTTTGAGCTTGGTTTAAGAGGTGCGCAGCTCGTCACTTTTTGTAGGTGAAATATGAAATTCGAACGGTGCTAATTTAGCTTCGCTATCGAATCACGTAACACCAAACTGCCAGTGGTATTGATGGTGGTCGCTTGCTCTGTTTCACCGACAATTTGCAGGATCGCCTTTTGCGTCATTTGCTCTAATGGCACACTGACAGACGTTAAGCTTGGCGTTAAAAACGCCCCCACTTTGCTGTTATCAAAACCAACGATAGAAACATCTTGAGGCAATGAGTACCCAAGTTCGGTTAACGCCTTAATCGCACCAATCGCCATGTCATCGTTTTCAGACAAGATAGCGGTGAATGTTGATTTGCTTTTTACCAGAGCCTGAGCCGCATGATAACCGCTCTCCATCGTCCAATCACCTTGAACAACCTTGGACTCATCCAATGCAATACCCTGTTTAGTTAGCACATCTTGATAGGCTTGGTAACGCAACTCATCGGTCGAAGAACCGGCTTTACCACGAATCACTGCAATGTCTGTATGGCCTTGCTCGATGATGTGCTCAACCATCAAACAAGCGCTCTGATAATGGTCGGTGGTAATGGCATGATTAGGCTTCGACGGCATTTCTCGGTTGAGTACCAGAATCGGTGTGTCAGTACTTTCGATGATCTTTGCAATCTCGCTTTCGGTTAAGCATTGCGGATAGATGATGATGCCCGCGCACTTCATATCCAGCAGAAAGTTGATCGCCTTTCTTTCGTCTTCAGCGCTGTGTTTGCCATCGGTGATCACCAATTGGTGATTCGACTTTTCGCTATAAGAAGCCGCGTGATACATCAAGGAAGAAAAGTAAGGGCCATTGAACAACTCATTGGTGATTACAAAGCCGATGAAATTGGTCTTCTTGGTCGCCAATTGCTGAGCCAACAAGTTCGGTCGATAACCTGTTTCTTGAATCGCATCGAATACCTTTTTCACCACATCTGGGCGCACGATGTTCTTGCCATTTAAGACACGAGAAACGGTCGATTTAGATACGCCTGCGCGGTTCGCGACATCAAGCATGGTTACCATTCGCTTCTTTTCCTTTATAAAAAATTAGCCGACATAGGCCGACTAATTCATTGCAAAATGACAGCTCACAGTTCACATAACTGCGCTGGGAAATGCATTCTAAATAGTGGTACCGTTAGATGCAATCACGCCTTTATACCACTCGAACGACTTCTTGCGTTTGCGTTCTAGTGAGCCAGATTGATCGTTGTGCTTATCTACGTAAATGAATCCGTAGCGTTTTTTCATCTCGCCCGTGGTGAATGAAACTAAGTCGATACAGCCCAAGGGGTGTAACCCATCAAATCAACACCGTCGATCGCAACGGCTTTTTTCATCTCTTTGATGTGATCCCCAAGGTAAGCAATGCGATAGTCGTCATTAATGCTGCCATCTTCTTCAATGGTATCAACCGCACCAAAACCGTTCTCAACGATGAACAATGGTACTTCATAACGTTCATACAGAGACGCTAAACAGAAACGTAAACCCGTTGGATCAATTGGCCAGCCCCAATCGCTAGACTGGATAAACGGGTTATCGACCGAGTTTTCATGACCGCCGTCCATCGCTTCTTCAGTCGACTGATGCGAAGAAGAATCCAATGTATTCGACATGTAGTAACTAAAGCCTAAGTAATCAGCCTTACCTTCTTTTAGGATCTGCTCATCTTCTGGCTGCATTTCAATGTTGAAGCCTTTGATTGCCCAGTCACGCTTAGCGTAATTTGGGTAATGACCACGAACCATTACATCCGAGAAGAAGTAACGGTCACGCATCGCTTTCTGCGCCACCATAATGTCTTCTGGCTTTGAAGAACGAGGGTAGAAAGGCACCATCGCACACATTGCACCGATCTGAAGATCTGGGTTGATCTCGTGACCTTTCTTAACCACCAACGCACTGGCAACAAACTGGTGGTGAACCGCTTGATACATCGCCTCTTGCGGCTTTTCACATTGTGGGAACTTCACGCCCGAGCATAACCAACCGAAAATATCCGCAGAGGTATTCATCTGGTTGTTGATCTCGTTAAACGTCATCCAGTATTTCACTTTGTGCTGATAACGATCCATTACCGTAGTCGAGTACTTAACGAAGAAGTCGATCACTTTGCGGTTCATCCAGCCGCCATATTCGTTAGCTAGATGGTAAGGCATTTCAAAGTGGCTCAGTGTGACCACAGGTTGAATATCGTATTTCAACAGCTCATCAAACAAATCATCATAAAACGCTAATCCCGCTTCACACGGCTCGGCATCATCGCCATTAGGGAAAATACGCGTCCAAGCAATACTAGTACGGAAACACTTAAAGCCCATTTCAGCGAATAACTTAATGTCCTCTTTGTAGCGGTGGTAGAAATCAACAGCCACTTGGTTGGGGTAGTTTTCGCCATCAATCACACCATCGGTGATTCGACGTTGTACGCCATGAGCGCCCGCTGTTAATACATCAACAACACTGACACCCTTGCCATTCGCATCCCAGCCGCCTTCTAGCTGATGCGCTGCTACTGCACCACCCCATAAAAAATCGTTCGAAAATTCGTTGTTCATACCATTACTCGCTACAAGTTATTCGCAAAAAAGATCAGGTTCAGAGCTGCGATTACAACTCTGAAACCGATTTCAATATAAGCCAAGATACAGATTGAAACCGGTTTCAGAAATAACTAAACGATCTTTTTCTGATCGAACTACAGACTAATCAAAAGTCAGCGTTACGATCAGTGCTCTTCAAAATATTGATCATGTGTGTGTTTGCTAGATTGGTCTTGAGTTCCGGGATAGAACTGAACCAAAGTCTGATCGGCTAGTGTGAGGTGAATCCAACCCTCTTTGACTTTCAGCCAATTGGTGCCGTTGGTCTCGTAGACGGCAGGAAAACTACCCCAGCCTGATTCTGATACCTGCAACTCTTGAAAGCGATTAATCGGAGTGAGTTTATTGCTTCTGAAGTCAGCCTCGGAGTAAACCAACAGAGTCTTGATAGCATCGTTTGGCTTAAACGTATAACAACTCACAGAGGCTGAAGTGCGATCAAACCACTGGTAAGGTTGTGCGCCTGTTAAATCATAGACCGTACAGTCGTTAAATTGAATGGCCCACTCTTGGTGAGCTTTAAAACCGAGGTAGCCTATTGGCTTTGATGGTTCAGGCTTCGAGTCAGCTTCTGGTTCATACACAGGTTCTGAGGTAGCACATCCCATAAGCCCAAGACTAAAAAGGAAAGTCACAGCAAGCTTCATCATTGTCATACCTCAGTTCCGTTAGTAGATGAGTAACTCAATTAAGTCTCTACATTAAACGGTAAGTTCCAAACGATTACCATCAGGATCGAGCACACAGCTCTCATAATAGCCATCACCTGTTCTTCTTGGGCCATCTAAGCGCTCATAGCCGTCTTCGACCAAGCGTTGAGTCAGTTGATCGACCGCTTGTTCCGAACCTAGTGATATCGCCATATGAATGAAGCCTGTGAACTGGTCATAGATATCGTCTTTCGATTCAGGGACAGAGAACATTTCCATGATCTCTAAGCGACTACCGCTTTCAAAAGACAAGAAATATGAAGAGAAGCCTTTGCTTGGATTGTGATATTTCTGGTTGGACGTTGCACCAAAGTAATCCTCATAAAAACGTTTAAGCACTTCGAGTTGTTTGGTCCAAATTGCGATGTGTTCGATCTTCATTTTTATCACCTAATGTTTACATATGACACTAGATTACTCGTCAGACAAGGAAGGATAAACAGAACATAATTCATCAAAAGTGTTCCTATTTAATAGTCAGTTCCGTTATCAAAATGCCAACAATTAGCTGCACAGTATTAACATCTAAATTTGTGCAATACATAGCTTTGATCCATAGTCGGTGTTTTACACAATCTGAGATTCAAACTGTGAGCTTTTTAAAACTGATACTACTTGCGGCTATATGGGGAGGCTCGTTTCTTTTCATGAGAATGGCGGCCAATCCATTAGGGCCCGCAGTCTTGATTGAAGCGCGAGTTCTGTTTGCAGCACTTACTCTGCTTTTAGTTTCTTTTTATTTAAAAAAGAAGCTCTCTTTTCATGATCACGCTAAACACTTCTTCATTCTCGGGCTGTTTAACACCACACTTCCTTTTTTGCTTTTCGCTTATGCCGCGCAGACACTTAACGCCTCGACACTCGCCATCTTGAACTCTACCGCGCCAATATGGGCGGCAATCATTGGTGCGATATGGACTAAAACAGCACTCGAGGCGAAAGTTCTATTGGGACTTGGGATTGGGGTAACGGGAGTTGGCGTGTTAGTCGGTTGGGATGCGATGAACATTGGCCGTGAGGCTATGCTTCCTATCTTTGCAGCAGTGATGGCGGCCTTTAGCTACGGAATAGCGTCAAACTATACGAAACAAGCCCCTAAAGTTGAGGCATTCAACAATGCTCATGGCAGCATGTGGGCTGCGGTGTTGCTGGTTTTGCCATTTGTATTCTTTATTCCGATGAGAGAAACACCCGACGTTACGATCACTACGTCAGTTATCTTATTAGGCGCGGTATGTACTGGGTTAGCGTATCTACTTTACTTCAATCTCGTCTCTGAACTCGGCGCACCTTCAGCCCTGTCCGTAACCTTCATCATTCCGGTATTTGGTATTCTCTGGGGTAACTTATTCTTAGATGAAGCAATTGGCATCAATACGATTGTTGGTTCAATTCTGGTTATCACCGGCACCATGTTGGTGACAGGAATGTCGCCAATGAAAATGCTCAAAGCCGCTCGTCAGAAACGCGCACAATAAGTTGATTGTATCCAAAAAACCTAATTAAAACCCTCAAGTAACAGAGACAAAAACGGCCTCCAAATGGAAGCCGTTTTTCATTGAATCGTTAACAGCTTTGAGAGCTCGTCATGTATTGTTGAATCTTGGTTCTTAACCATTGATGTGCGGGGTTTAAGTCTGTTCGTTTATGCCAAATCATATACTGTTTCATCGGCAAGACCTCAAAAGGCTGCTCGAGAACTTGCAGTTGGAATCGCTCCGCAAATTGATTAGCAAAACCTCTAGATGTGCTACCAACACAGTCGGAGCCAGAGACCAACACACACATCGTCATCAATGAATCACATTCGGAACTGACTTTTCGCTGCTGTATCGGATTTTTTGTAAAGTAATCCGCGGTGTAAAGGTGAGAGCGACGCATTCTGAAAGTGATGTGTTTCTCATGATAATACTGCGCTTCCGTTACCGATCCATCAATCCTTGGATGCCCTTTCTTGGCGATCAGCACGAGCTCATCTTCAATCACTTGCTGGTTCATATAGCCATTCACTTGTGGGTAGTGAATATCGATCGCTAAGTCGGCTTGCTGCATGCTCAAACTCTGCAGCAGATCTTCTTCATTGCTTGGCACCATATTGAATTCAATTGAGATGTTACCAAGCGTCTCGTCCTTTTCCACAAGGGGCTGAAGCTTGGTTAAACCGATCTCGTTGACCAGAATTCGAAACACATGATGTTGCTGGTTATCAAACTGCTTTAAGGTACTGACAGCGCTGGTTATCCCGTCCAATGCGGGCTCTACACGTAACGCCAACTGCATCGCTGCATTGGTCGGTGTTATACCTCTACCCTCTCGAATAAAAAGATCAGTGCCCAATTGTGCTTGCAGCCGTTTCAAAGCGCCACTGACTCCAGGTTGAGTCATACCAAGCGATTCTGATGCAAGCGTGATCGACTTTAATCGATACACTTCTAAGAACACGCTCAGTACATTTAAATCCAACTTTTCCATGTCGCTCACCGTTACTCTCCCTGTCAATGTGCTCTTAATCAATCATAGGTCAGGTTTTATCTTCGTTCCCTAACCATTGCACGACTCAATACATAGCCAATCGTGATGTATTAACTAAAGCTTACTTTATTTTTTGCTATATGTCTTAGGCATATAATTTCCTCAACGAAACGAAATCCCGAATTGAAGAGGCACCTATGACTCCATCACGCACTTTCAAAAATGCATCACTGTTCCTAGGGCGTGTTGATCTTTGCTGTACATTTCGCGTTCAACAATACATCGGTA